>QLUL01000149.1 GCA_018725425.1 Chloroflexota bacterium | reverse complement strand
TCAATGAAAAATCTGAATAGGTGTTTTTCCTGGCGGAAAAGAGGTGGTGTTGGCCTGTAGATGTCAGAAATATCAGGCTCAGGTATCTCGGCGAAAGCAGTGATTTCCCCCGCATCCCTATTTATTAGGACGTCCTCTATTTCATCCTGGTCCGGGTGTTGGAGATCCTCTACGGCACCACCAGTAGCAGGGAGGATCTTGAGTTCCTTTCCCAGCACATCTAATATGGGAATGATAGAGCTCAATGGATTGGGCATGAGCTTGTCTCCTGGGTCTCCTCAGGCCGAATTCACGCCCTTCTTCAGAATCTCTACCAGGCTGGTTATTCTTGACTCCTTCAGCGGGCTTGGAGATGAGTTGCCTATCAGACAGCCCGTGGACTCAAAAAGGGTTTCAATGATCTTGAGATTGTGTTTGGCTAGAGTCCTGCCGGTCTCGGTGTTTTCGATAAGCACATCGGCATCCTCCGGCAGAAATGCCTCGGTAGCCCCCCATGTGGGGATCACCTTGTATGGGGCAAGGTGATTATCTCTGGCGTATTTGTCGGCGATGTTGGTGTACTCCGAGGCGATGCGCAACACGAGTCTAGAGTCTAGGGTCTGGAGTCTAGAGTCCTCCTCCCCTCTCCTCGACTCCTGACTCCTGACTCCTGACTCCCGACTTCCGAATCGGAGCAGGTTCCTTAATTCGCCGGTGTCATCTGCAGGCAGATTATTGCTAACTACCGCAACAATGCGCACCCAGCCAAAGCCAAGATCGGCTATCTCCTGGACGGGGCTGGTCGGAAACCGGCAGAGATGATCCCTGAGCCAGTCTCGGCCGGTGATGGCCAGGTCGAAGTTTCCGCTGGCCACTTGAAGGGGCATATCCTGCGGACGGATCACCTTCACAAGGAAGTCTGGAGTCTGGAGTCTGGAGTCTGGAGTCTCGACTCTCGACTCTCGACTCGAATTGACCTCGCCGAAATCCATCAGGGGCCTTCGCGTGGCCGAACCATAACCATTGATCTTCAGTCCAGCCTTTTTCAGGAGCTTGATCGCATGGCTTTGCTGGTGACCGTCAGGCAGTGCTAGCGATACAGTCTGGAGTCTGGAGTCATTGAGTTTAGAGTTCTGAGTTCTGAGTTCTGAGGCCTCCCCCCTCCCTCCTCTATACTCCTCTAAACTCGATACTCTCGACTCTTGAAATTCGCCCTCGGAATCAATCTCCGAGATGGATAATTCCTCCCCGGCCTCTACCACGGGATCGGTCCTGTAAAACGGCGACAGCAGAGAACTCATGTCTTTCTGCTCGAGGCTGCTTCTATTGGCTATAAGCCAGGCATTACCGGTGAGAATCTTTGCTATGGGGATCAGGTCTCTTTCCCCAAGCTCCTCACACGATGCGGCAGAGACGATGGCCAGATCGGCGTGTTCCGGTGGATAGGCGTCGGTTGCTCCCCAGACAGGCAACACCCTAAATCTCTTCAGTCTAAGCTTCAGGGCAAAGGCTTCGGCCAGATTGGGATACTCGCTGACGATGCGCACGGCATCGGGCGCGGCTTTCACATCTTCAACCGAGTGCAGAGCAGAGAACCTGCTGGTTCCCGCATAGAGATTGCGCTGCCCATATCCCAGGTCGCGGACTTTTACGATCGCATCACTGCGGTACTTTACCAGCAGCTCTTGAATCCAGTCTAGCCCGCAGATCGCCAGGTCGTAGTTCCCGATGGCAACCTGGATGGCGATATCCTTCTCTTGGAAAACCTTGCTGAATAGGCCGGGGAAGCCCGGGCATTTCGGGCAATAGGAACGGCTCGATTGGTGGTAGTCAGGGTATACCAGACCGGCCTTTTCGAGAAAGGCGGCGGTACTACCTTGAAGCCAACCCTTAGGCAGGGACAGTTTTAGTGGCACTTGGCCTCCTCCTCTTGGAGTCTGGAGTCTGGGGTCTGGGGTCTGGAGTCCCCCGCCCCTCCCCGACTCTCGACTCTAGACTCTTGACTCTCGACTCGTTGTAGGAGCTGATCAACGGACAGTCCTTTCTGCTCCCTGCCGGTCGTCTTATCGGTTAAAGTGAGGAGGATGGCTTCCCCATCTTTCTCTAAGGAGACAATCCAGCGATAGTCATCCCCGTGTCTCTGCCCCAGGTCGTTCTCGACGATGCAGCCCTTTTCCCGGAGCAGACTGGCAATCTCAAAGGACGATTTCATTTCCTGGATATTACCGGTCCTTCCGGTCAGGAGAATCCTTTCGGACTTCTCTTCTCCTATTATGGCTCCTAGGAGGGAGATGAGTCTATCGGTGAAAAGGGCGAATCCGGAAGCAGGGACATTATCCCCTCCGACAAGCGGGATCAGCTCGTCATACCGGCCGCCCTTCCCCACTAGCTCCTCTGAGCTGTAAAATCGAAACACCATGCCGGTATAGTATTCAAATCCTTCACCGGAAGCGAAGTCTATCTGGTAACTCTGTCCGATACTGTCGAGGAGCTCCGCAACCTGAGCCAGATCGTCAATGTAAGTCTTTATGGCGCAGAACTTCTCCGGCAGGACGCTCTTGAGATTTGCCAGGAATCCGGGCGACTTCCCCTGCAGGCCAAGCAGCCTTATGAAAGTCTGGAGTCTGGAGTCTGGAGACGCTTCGCTCTGGAGTCCCCCTCCCTTTGACTCTTGACTCTTGACTCTCGACTCTTGACTCGCATATCGGCTGAGGGCACCGGTATCGCCGGCGAGCATCTCCCCCAGCATTTGAGCCTGTTCCTTGTCTTCCATGCCCAGCTCCTGCAGCAAAGCCTTGAGCAGTCCGACATGGGATAACCTGACGTTGACGAGCCTCACATCGAGTTTCTGGAGAATTTCCAGAGCTAGCATAATAAGCTCGGAGTCGCCTTCCGGCTCAGTGCCTCCAATCAGCTCGACGCCGCATTGCCACCGCTCCCTCGATTCCTGCCCTGATCCCTCAAAGGAGAACATATTCTCAATGTAGCAGAGCCTGGCTACAGGCCAGTTGTCGGTTGTCAGTTGACAGTTGTCAGTCCCCTGACCCCCGCCCCCTGACCCTCGCCCCCTGCTCTTTGATAGGTTCTCTACGTAGAGCCGGGCCGATGGAATGGTGCCGTCTGGCCTCAAGACCACTCGCTCGCCGCTCCAACCATCCCAATCGAGGAATGAATATACTCGGTCCAGCATACTCGGACTTAGGGTACCCGCCGAGGTGAAGAGTTGCAGATACTCCAGCGTGGGCGTTCGGATCTCCCCATACCCCCAGGCCAGGCAGCAAGCTCGGAACACCTCCTCGATGCGGCGGAATCGTGACATATCCTGGGGCAGCAAGTCTCGGGCCCCCTTACATCTAGGGATTTTCATGTGTGATCACTCTTCGAACTCTTCATCCTCCTCATCGAATCCCGCGTCGCTGAAGACGCCGGACTCACGCCCCTGATAGACTGTCACCAGAAAGTCATCTCGGGCTGCGTCGGCGGGAAGCACCAACTGTTCATCGATAGTATCGATAAGCTCCCGAATCTCTTCCGCGGTCATATTCTCGCCGACGCTTAGGGTAGCGTTGACTATATATGTGGTAAAATGGAGATCCACCCTCCCCACCTGATCATCATCCAGAGTGATAAGGTAGGCCTCGGAATAGGGTGTACGACACTCCCTCTCAAAACGATAGTCTG
>QLUL01000148.1 GCA_018725425.1 Chloroflexota bacterium | reverse complement strand
GAAGGGGGATTAGTGTTTTTTTACGTTTTTCTTTTGTCTACGCTAAAATTTTAGGGAATTGAGGTTGAAACATTAAGTGCAACCTATTGAAATGATAAGCAAAACAGCGAACAAGTCAATTCACTTGACCCGCAACTCGCATCCGATTTTTTTTGTATAGATTCAAGCCATTAGTTTCTGCCAAGTTTAACGGTGGCGGCAAGGCGGGCAAGTGATTTCAAACGTTATGCCCAAAAAAAGAATCTTTACAGAGGGCGAGGCTTCTGCTATATTATGACCATGGATTGGAGGTGTCATCATGATAAAAACAGACGATCTTATTACTGAGGCCCTGTTACTGCCGATCGAGTTGAGGACACAACTCGCCGACAAGCTTCTACAGAGTCTCAATCCCGCTCGAAGAGAAATCGACGAGGTGTGGGCTGAGGAAGCCGAGAAGAGAGGGGAAGAAATAAGAACTGGGAAGGTGGAAACGATCGCTGGGGAAAAAGTTTTCAGAAAGATTCGCAACAGGCTATCCACATGAACTTCTCTTTTCACCCGGCTGCGGAGCAAGAGTTGAATGAAGCTGTAGACTACTACAACCAAGCCCAAGATGGTCTCGGTCTGCAGTTTGCGAAAGAGATCTATGCCGCAATTCAGAATATCCTCGCATTTCCCCGTGCTTGGACGCCCTTGTCCGAGAATACTAGAAGATGCTTAGTCAATCGCTTTCCGTATGGTTGTCATCTACCAGATAGAAGACGAGCAAATAATCATAACTGCAGTGATGCACCTCAACAGAAGGCCAGGATATTGGAAGGGCAGAAAAAGATAGGGCATAACCTAACCCTGAAAAAGGTCAAGTCCTTTTGGCGAGGAGGTTGAAGGGAATGTGTAAGAGTTGACTCTTACTAGCCGATGGCTATATTATAGGGTATAGTGAGGATATTAGTCATCGGCAGGGCAACTATTGAGTGGGAGTGATCCGCTTATGGTAACATTGAATAATGCATGCAGCCACAAGAATACAGCGCCCGAATAGAAAAAGCCAACACATTCTTGAATACCGCCCAACTCGCTATGCGTAACGGCGATTACGAAAGCTGCGTCTCTCGATCCTATTATGCAGCCTATCACATGGTTGTCGTTTTGCTGGCATCAAAAGCTAATATTCGGCGTAAGAGGTGGGATCATAGCGAGTTGCACAGGGCTTTTTTGGAGCAGTTTTGCAAGAAGGGATGGCTATTTACCCGAGAGGATGGCGATTATTTTAGAACGCTTCAACTTGAGCGATTCAGCGCAGATTATGAGGCAGGCCGATTTTCGAAGAAGAAAGCAGAGAGACTTGTCCTGCGTGCAGAAGCTCTGATTTCTAAGATTCAGGGGGTGATTCAAAGTGGATGAAAAGGTAAGAAAAGCTGTGGATGATTTTATCCAGGAGATAGTCAAACGACATCCCGGGGTGCAGCCAGAACTAATGGACGGGCATCTCTCCACAGAGCATGCCTGGATCAGAATAGAAGCGGCTTCGGAGGAAGAGTCAGAGGCTATCCTCGATACCGTCATTAAGCTTGACTATGACTTTTATATTGACCGGGGTGTTGACATCATGACGACTGTGCCTGTGAGGCAGCCGGTTTGAACCTGGAATGAGCGATTTGCTATGAGAATACTGGTCATCGGCAACGGGGCCCGGGAGCACGCCCTGGTCTGGAAGCTGGCCCAGAGCCCCAGGGCTAAAGAGATTTATGTTGCTCCAGGCAATGCCGGCACGGCTCAAATCGCCCGTAACCTGGATATTAGCCCCACTGATATAGAGTCGCTAGTCAAGGTAGCCTGCCAAAAGAGTATTGATCTTGCCGTTGTGGGGCCTGAATCTCCGCTGGCTTTAGGGGTTGTTGATGCTCTGGAGAGGGAAGGTATCCCCACATTTGGTCCTCGTAAGGAAGGAGCCTTAATCGAGTCCAGCAAGGTGTTCGCCAGGGAGCTGATGCAAAAATACTCCATACCCTGCGCCCAGGGTACGAGTTTTGCTTCTTTTAAGGATGCCTGTGATTATGTCAAGAAGCAGACTGCTCCCCTGGTGGTCAAGGCCGATGGGCTTGCCGCCGGCAAGGGAGTCATCATCGCCACCTCCAAAAAGCAAGCCCTTGAAGCACTGGCCGACATAATGGAAAAACGAATATTCGACCATGCCGGAGATCAAGTCTTGATTGAGGAATGCCTGGTCGGCAGGGAGGCCAGCCTTCTGGCCTTCACCGACGGGGAGACTGTGGTCCCCATGATCCCTGCCTGCGATTATAAACGAGCGCTCGACGGCGACCAGGGCCCCAACACCGGGGGGATGGGGAGCTATAGTCCCTCGGAGTTCTTCACCCCCGAGCTCGAAGAGCAGGTTCTGGAAACCATCATCAAACCGGCAGTAAGAGCCATGGCACAGGAAGGGAAACCTTACAAGGGGGTGCTCTACACTGGCCTGATGATAACCACAGAGGGGCCGAAGGTATTGGAGTTCAACGCCCGCTTCGGTGACCCCGAGGCCCAGGTGATTCTGCCGTTACTTCAGACCGACCTGGTAAACATCATGGAGGCGGTTATCGAGGGCACCTTGTCGCAAATAGATATCCAATGGAGCGCTGAATCTTGTGTCGGGGTGGTGATGGCCTCAGCAGGATACCCGGGCAGTTACAAGACAGGCTTTCACATTAGCGGACTGGGCGAAGTTGATCAAGGTATACTCATCTTTCATGCGGGGACAACGAGAGTCGAGAGTCGGGGGAAGGGGGACTCCAGAGCGAAGCGTCTCCAGAGCGAAGCGTCTCCAGACTCAGTACTCACATCCGGAGGGCGGGTGCTCACTGTTGCTGCCACCGGTAAGACGCTCGCCGATGCCAGGGCTAAGGTCTATCGTAATCTGCCGCGAATCAGCTTCGAGGGGTGTTACTGCCGGAAAGATATTGCGGCCATATAGCTATGGATTGTTGCGCCGGACTGATGGCCGATATACCGAGCCAATTCCGGATTTGTAAGCGCATGGAGGTATAGAGAGGTGAACCATGATGTCTAGCAAGGTGACTTTCGAACAGGTGGAGCGATTAGCAATACAATTGCCTCCCCCTGAACAACTCAAGCTGGTGGCGCGCATCAGCGAGCAGTTGAGCGGCTTCATGCCTGCGACACCGCCATTAGATATAGAACGGGCGCAGCAAGAGCGTGAGGCGATGGCAGATGCGTTGCTGGCGGAATTGGACGCGATTGCAGATAGCATCGAAGGCGACTTTGATTCGGCTGCGGACATACGGCAAATCCGAGAGGAACGGGCAAATCGTCTATGAGCGAACTTTGCATTGACGCCGCCACCTACGCTGCCTTGGCCCAGTTGCATAGCTGCGAGTTCTGGACAGCGGATAAAACCTTTTATGAGGTTGTGAAGTCGGCACTCTCATTCGTAAGGTATTTACCTGACTATCCTTGAGACAGAGAAGGCTTGGCACAGCGCCTGGACCAAAGTTCCTGACCCGGAGGCTCGCCTAAAGAATAGGGATTGAAAATGAAAAACCCAGTCATTGGCGTTCCGAGAGGCCTTTTCTATTACCGTTACTTCCCTTTCTGGAGAACTTTCTTCGAGGAATTGGGAACGGAAGTGGTTGTCTCTCCACCGACCGATAAAAAGATACTGGACTACGGACTTCGCTGTTTAACGGA
>QLUL01000147.1 GCA_018725425.1 Chloroflexota bacterium | reverse complement strand
AAATCCTGCTGACTCACCTGATAAACGGCGTCATTTATCCCCAATTCGCCCAGTGGCCCTCGACCGAAAGCCCGGCACTGAAGCTACACGCTCTACAACCTTATCATCCTGAGAGCATCGGGGACTACAGTGTATTAGCGGTGCCGGTGATCCATCGCCTTGCTGCCGTCGGTTATCAAATTACCGATGCCCAGGAGAAAAGCATGTTTTTCAGCGGGGATACCGGGCCGGGACTGTCTTCCTGCTGGGAACATATCGCCCCGCAGCTCTTGATCATGGATATGTTCTTCTCCAACAAATCGGCCGATATCGCTGCAAAACACGGTCACTTGTGCCCTAGCTTGTTGCGAGAGGAACTGATCGATTTTCGCCAGAGCAAAGGCTATCTTCCCCGGGTAGTCCTCACTCACCTCAATCCGGAGGTTGAAGACGAGATCAGGAACGAAGCCGCCCAACTGGCAAAAGAGCTGGGAGCCGATATAAGCATGGCTTACGAAGGCATGGAGATAGAGATATGATCAGCGAAATACCTAAAACATACGAGCCGAAGCAGGTCGAAGGCAAGTGGTATCAGTTCTGGCTGGAGCGGGGCTACTTTGCTCCCCGGGTCGACCCGCAGAAGAAGCCCTTCGTTATCATCATGCCGCCGCCGAATGTCACCGGCGAGCTTCACCTGGGTCATGCCTTGACCACCACACTGGAAGACATACTGACTCGCTGGCACCGTATGAAGGGCGATCCCACCCTGTGGCTCCCTGGAGTTGACCATGCCAGCATCGCCACCCAGTATGTGGTAGAACAGAACCTACTCAATGAAGGACTGACTCGCCATGACCTGGGCCGGGAGAGATTCCTGGAGCATGTCTGGGAGTGGGTGAATAAGTGCCGGGATGTTATCACTGAGCAGCACAAGAGGCTCGGGATCTCTTGTGACTGGAGTCGAGAGACCTTCACCATGGAGCCGGGACCCTGCGGGGCGGTGCGCACTACCTTCGTCAATCTCTATAAGAAGGGGCTCATCTATCGCGGGGAACGTATCACCAACTGGTGCCCCCGCTGCGCCACGGTTCTCTCCGACCTTGAGGTAGAACACGAAGAGATCTCCGGCCATCTTTACCACATCCGCTACCGGATGTCGGGAACAGAAAGTCATCCATCGTCGAGGTCAGGGACGACCTCGACTACGGAGGGGGGGTCGGGAGAGGAATTCATAACCGTAGCTACCACCCGTCCGGAGACCATTCTAGGTGATACCGCTGTTGCCGTCAATCCCCAGGACTGGCGATACAGGCACCTTCTGGGCCGGAGCGCTGTCCTGCCGGCGGTCGGGCGCGAGATCCCCATTATCGCCGATGATGCCGTGGACCCCTCCTTCGGCACCGGTGCGGTGAAGGTTACCCCGGCACATGACCCGGTGGACTTCGAGATCGCGCAGAGGAAAGGGCTGCCGCTCGTTAACATAATGAACCTGGATGCCACGATGAATGAAAACGCCGGTCCATATCGGGGGCAAGATCGTTTTGCCGCTCGCCGCGCCCTGCTGGCAGACCTGGAGAAAGAGGGGTTGCTGGTCAAGATCGAACCGTACATTCACTCGGTGGGTCATTGCCAGCGCTGCCGAACGATGGTTGAACCTCTGGCCTCTCGGCAATGGTTCGTCAGGATCGCGCCGCTAGCCATTCCCGCCATCGAAGCGGTGGTTGACGGACGCATTGAGATCATCCCCCAGCGTTTCACCAGGGTATACCTCAACTGGATGGAGAGTATCCGTGACTGGTGCATCAGTCGGCAGCTCTGGTGGGGACATCGCCTCCCCGTCTGGTACTGCCAGAATTGCGGGGAGCTTACGGTGGCTGTGGACGACCCCGACGCTTGTGCCCATTGCGGCTCGCCGGACATCCTGCAGGATCCCGATATACTGGACACCTGGTTCAGCTCGGCCCTCTGGCCTCATTCCACCCTCGGCTGGCCGGATGATACCGCTGATTTGCGCTATTTCTATCCCACCTCGGTGCTGGAGACCGGCTACGATATCCTCTTCTTCTGGGTGGCTCGGATGATCATGATGGGCCTGGAGAACACCGGCGAGATTCCTTTCAGCAAGGTTTACCTTCATGGACTCATTCGAGACGAGAAAGGCGATAAGATGAGCAAATCGCGCAAGAATGTGCTCGACCCCCAGGTAGCAATGGATAAATACGGCACCGATGCCCTGCGCTTTGCCCTGACCGCCGGCAGCGCCCCGGGCAACGATATGCGGCTGAGCCAACAGAAGCTTGAGGGAAGCCGCAACTTCGCCAATAAACTCTGGAATACCGCGAGGTTTATTCTGGGCAATCTCGATGTTCAATGTTCAATGTTCAATGTTCCCCCCTCCCCGAACCTAGAACCTAGAACGCTGAACCTTGAACTGTTCGTCGAAGACCGCTGGATCAGGAGTCGCCTGAACCGGCTGATAGCCGAGGTCAATCAGTCCCTCGAGGGCTTCATGCTCGGTGAGGGACTGAGCAAGATCCACGATTTTGTCTGGGGCGAGTTCTGCGATTGGTACATCGAGCTGGCCAAGATTCGGCTGCGTGCCCCGGGTAGTCCCTCTCCGATCCCCGTACTGGTTGATACTCTGGATACAATACTGCGGCTGCTGCATCCCTTCATGCCCTTCATCACCGAGGAGCTCTGGCAAAGACTGGCGCAACATTTACCGGAGAGGCCCGACTCTATTATGATCGCCTCATACCCTGTCGCCGATGAATCAGCAATCGATGCTGCTGTCGAGCGGGAGATGGAATCGGTAATCGAGATTGTGCGCGCCATCAGGAACGCCCGCGCGGAGGCCGGGGTGGAACCCTCCAGATTCATCGAGGCTCTGATCGCAGTCCAGGATGAGGAATTACCACTCAAAAGCCATCTTCCTGCTATCAGCACCCTGGCAAGGGTGCGTCCCCTGACCATCATCGACCGGGAAGCTGGAAAGGTGCGGAAGGATGAGGCCAAGGTGCTGGTGCTGAGAGATGTGGAGGTGATTCTCCCGTTGAGCGGGATGGTTGATCGAGAAGCCGAAAGCAAACGGCTGCAGAGAGAGATCGAGAAATGGCGGGATCAGGCTGCGCGCACGGAGGCCAAACTTCAAAACGAGCAGTTCCTCTGCAGAGCACCGGCGGACATCGTTCAAAGGGAGCGGGAAAAGCTTGCCGAACAGAAGGATCGATTGGGGAGGCTTCAGAAGCAGCTTGAGGAATGGGGGTTCTTGCCATCGTGTCCCCAGCCCTGGCGACGTAGCAGCGAAATTTCTTCAGGAGACTAACGTTCGTCTATCCAGGGTGCCCCCTTTCTGGGATCACATGTGGTTAGTAGAAAGAAGCTACAATCGCATCGCCGATCCAATTGATATTCAGATTCGCAGGCTTCTACACTTTATGCCCGAAGATGCGGTCTAATATCGTGATATAATGTGTGTACCGCGTTGTTCTTGAGAACGCCCGCCTGAGGCGGGCAGGTGAAAGTAGTCATTAAGATAAGTCTTCTGTTCCAACGCGGATAGCTTCAATCCCGATGGCTCTCAGCTACGGTGGAGGTTGAGAGCCAGACTGGAACATCCGATAAAAAGTGGGTGAAACAAGTTTTGTAGCATTTTTGACATCCGATGATAGAATTAGACATTATCACTTCAGCATCAAGGGGAAAATAACAGAGTTCACAGTTCAATATGAGGCTTTTATT
>QLUL01000146.1 GCA_018725425.1 Chloroflexota bacterium | reverse complement strand
CATCTCGTGGGCCAGGACGTTGATGAACTGGCCTCGAGCCCTGGTTTCCTCCTCCAGCTCCTGGCGCCCTCTTTTTTCCAGGGCATAAAGCTCTCTTAGCTCCTTGTCCAGTATCTTGCGTTCGGTGATGTCCTCCAGAATCCCATCAAAATATAGAATCTCGCCCGCCTCGTCTCTCACCGCAACCTTTGTCTCAAATACCGTTATTTGGGTTCCTTCTTTCCTCTCGAAGAGTCTCTCCATGGATGCCTTTCCTCTGATCGTGGCTAACTCCTGAATCGTTTCCCTTTCCTTGGGATTGACATAGAGCTCTACAACATTTATCCGCAGCAGTTCGTCTCTGGGGTAGCCAGTAATCTCTTCCATGGCTGGATTGAACTCCAGGAACCTCCCCCTGGGTCCCGGTGTGCTTCGGAATATTCCCAATCTAACGTTGTTCACCAGGCTGCGGTACTTGTCTTCAGATTCCTTCAGGGCCATCTCGGCCTGCTTGCTGACGTCTCTTATCCTCATACATCCGCCTGTCCGCTTTCGCCAGGACATTCTCCACCGATTCTGCGACTCTTGGCCTCCAGTAAGCGCTGCCTATGGAGAGGGTGAGCGGGAAGCCTAATAAAAGCTCGTTCTTCTCATTCCACACGGTGACCGCCGCCAGGATGCGCTCTTTCACAGCTTCTGCATCATTGTTGGTCTCAAGCAGTATAATCAAGAACTCATCGCCGCCGTAGCGGACCACGACGTCTGATTGGCGCACCTGCTCCTGGAGGAGCCTTCCCATCATCTGCAACACGCGATCTCCTACCAGATGACCGAAGCGGTCGTTGATCTCCTTGAAGCGGTTGATGTCAACCATCAGGAAAGAGATCGATCGGTCATAGCGCTTCGAGCGAGCGATCTCATGCACGATCGCCTCCGTGAAGTAGCGGCGGTTGTGGACGTCGGTTAAGGGATCGTGGAGTGCTTGTCTTTTGAGTTCGTTCTGCAGGCGAATCCGCTTGATCGCTTCGGCGGTGTGGCCGAGCAAGAGGTCGAGTAAACGAACATCGTCCCCGGTGAAGGCGTCAACTTCGGTGGAGACGACCTGAAAAACTCCGATGTCACCGATCGGGGCGCTGATCCCAGAACGGAAGTCTCCTCGCGTTGGTCTGGCTTCCGGGACCTCCTCGAGAGAGCCAAAGACGATCGTCTCACCAGTATGGTAGGTCTTCGCCGCCAGCCCGCCCTCATCGAGAGCCCTTCCCACGCTCGCCTCGGGAGGCAACCCCGATGAGATCGCTTTCACCACCAGCCTGTTCTCTTCTACAATGTCCAGTGTGCACATAGAGAAGGCAAGGGCCTTCTCTGCTATCTCCACGATCAGTCGGTAGACTTCGTCTTCGGTTTCGCAGGTTCCCAGGCGGCGAGTTATTTCATGCACCTGCTTGCGTTCGGTGATGTCACGAGCGATACCCCTAAACCCGGTGGGCTGACCGCTGGGGTCTCTTATCAGCGAGATAGATGCTTCAACGAACCTCTTGCTCCCGTCCTTTCGGATAATCTCCCAATCGAATGCCTTGGCGGTTTTTCCGGTGCAATAGACCCTGTTAAAGGTTTGATAAACTTTCCTAGCATTTTCCTCATCCATATACTGGCGGTTATTCATACCCATTACTTCATCTTTGGAATATCCAAGATTCACGCGTAACGAATTATTAAAAAAGGTGAAGTTCCCGGCGACATCAGCCTCGAAATAGCCATCCTCGATGCCCTCAAGGATCGCTTGATACCTCTCCATGCCCTCCCTCAGCTTCTCCCCCGCCCGCTGGCACTCGGCCTCGGAGGCCTCCAATTCAGCAAGCCGCTGCCGTATCTTTGCCAGTTCCGCTATGAGCTGTTCTTTTGTCTTATCTTTGTACCCCATCTGATGCACCTCCCGGTGAGAATAAACCACTCGCTGCCGTTGATATGAAATTATATCACAATACCAGCTATTTGGAAATCACCAAACCCCAAACCTCAGGCACCAATAACCAAATAACCACCAATGCCCATGACCGGGATTCGGCTCATACGGGCCAGAGGGGGGTGGAAGTCGTCACCATTGACTTTTACTATTTGGTGAGTTACACTTAATGTACCTGCACCGGTTCAAAGTTCCTACGAATATTAATCTGGAGAGGAGATTGGCAAAAATGAATAAGCCTGTAAGCAACACCCCCCCAGCCCTAAATGAAAAGGCAATGAAACTGGTAGCGGAAATGCTGGCCGGGGAAATCACTGATATTAGACCACAGCTTGATTTCACCACTGAGATGGGCTTCGCCTATCCCGCCATTGAGCAAACATTAAAGGTCAATGCAGAGGAAGCAGTATCAATCCTGGAATCCCTGGCCGCTCAAGACATACTGAAAGAGGATTTCTTTGATAGGCTCCTCCACTGTCCCCGGTGCCGCTCAGTACACTTGAGGCCATCCACCCATTGCCCTCAATGTGGTTCGGGTGATTTTGCCCGGGGCATAGCCTCTAAGCATGTTCCCTGCGAGTTCAGCGGATTGGAAGAGGAGTTTGTGACCGACAAGGGGCATGTATGCCCTAAATGCGGCCTTGAGCTGCGGACTAGCTTTGGTAACTACCACAGCCTGGGACTAATGTATAAGTGCCACAATTGCTATGAGGTATTCAGCCAGCCAGAGATACAATGGCGCTGCCTGAAATGCGGCACGCTTACCCCCCAGAATAAGGTTAGCGAGGTAAATATCTATTGCTATCGCCTTGATGAGGCAAAGCGGGGCTGGCTGGAGTTTGAACTCAAGCCTAAATCACAGCTCATAGAATTCCTGAAAAAGCGCGGCTACGAAGTAACTGAAAATGCCATAGTCAAGGGTAGGTCAGGGGCGGAACACCGCATAGATATACTGGCTGCCAGGGACGATGGCATCGTTACCCATGATATCGCTATCGGGGTTAAGGTAGCTGGAGATGAGATAGGACTGGGAGAGATGTTTGACTTTGATGATAAAGTCTATGATATTGGCATTCATGATAAAATCCTGGTGGCCCTCCCTGGACTGCGCACCGAGGCTGAGGAATTTGCCCGTCGGCAGAGGATAAAGGTGCTTGAGGTCAAGGACCTGGAGACGCTGCTGGCGAGCGCTGCCCCTCAGCCAGATAAGGAAATAGAGAGGGAGCCCTTTGAATTTAAGTCCAAATCACAGCTCATACAATACTTGAAGCGGCGCGGCTACGAAGTAAAGGAAAATGCCGAGGTGAAAGGCCGGTCTGGCGCGGCACATAACCTGGATATACTGGCTGCCAGGGATGATGGCATTATTATTCAGCATATTGCTATCGGCATCGAGGTATCTGGAGAGCCGCTGGGCCTGGATAAGGTATTTGATTTTGACAATAAGGCCTATGATATAGGAACTCTAGACAAAGCCTTTATTGCCGTTCCTGGGCTTACCCATGAAGCGAGGCAGTTTGCTCAAAGGCAGAGAATCAGGGTGTTTGAGGTTAAGGAGCTGGGTTAAGGTTTATACGAATTCGCAGCCGAGAGGTTAGGTGAGGGTGAAACCTAAAGTTCCTCTCCCTCGAAGGGAGAGGTTAGGTGAGGGTGAAGAACCCCCTCCCTCTAACTCCCTCCCGCTAGGGGGAGGGAGGATTGTATAGTCATTAATAGGCTATTGACACCGATAAATCATACGTGATAAAATAAACTCAACTAAAGCTTTACTGTAACTACTCACCCA
>QLUL01000145.1 GCA_018725425.1 Chloroflexota bacterium | reverse complement strand
AGCAAGACGAGGAAATGAAAGCGGTGCGGATTCGGATAGATAGCGAAGTTCGCCTATGCAGCCATACGAAAAAGGTGTATAATTACGATGAAAGGTAACTATTGAGCCCCGTTCGCCCTGAGCCTGTCGAAGGGCTGTGCATGGTTCGACAAGGCTTCGGCGTGAGCTCAGTCGAATGCTCAGCCGAACGCTCACCACGAACGGCATCACGGGTGAGTAGTTACTAAATTTGTAAGGAGGTGAGGAGAAATGATTTTGAAGGAGTAACTATTCATGCCACCACGCGGCAGCAGATCAACTTCAGACTAAAGACCGGGAGGTTCCGAAGTGAATAAGATGCATATGGCATGTTGCAGAGGATAAAGAATGATTAAATACAAAGAGGTCATGAAGCTTACACAAGAGATAGTCTCTGTAAAATGCGACTTATGTGGAAAGGAATATAGCACAGGGCAGGATTTCTTTGAAATAGAAGAGTTCCACCATATTAGCTTTTGCGGTGGATATGCTTCCATTTTTGGTGATGGCACGAAAGTGGAGTGTGATATTTGTCAGCATTGCATGCATAAATTTATAGGCGATTCCTGTAGAAGTTATGGGTAATAGGTAGCCTGCCTGCAGCAGGCAGGTGGCAGACAGGTCAATCAATGGTTAGGCAACATAGGAGGTGCAGAGAGGTTAAGATAGCTATTGATTTATGGGTTGAACCGAGAAATTAGTATTCTGTCCTGCCAATAAGCAAAGATGGGAAAGGTGGTAATCATGGAGCATTATATTAAGGTATCAAGAGAGGCATTTGCGCCAATAGTGGAGTTAGTCAGGATTGGCTTATTTAGAGATGAGAAGGATGCTCTGGATTGAACGGCTCAATAGTCTTATTGATGAGGTTGGAACTGACGAACAACATCCTCTATATGATCTGTTGGACACTCTAGGTACTGTCATACACGCCTACGAAGAGCAACATCATCCAATGCCAGAGTGCAGTGGCCCTCAAATGCTCCGTTTTTTCATGGATGAGCATGGGCTCACACAATCAGAGTTACCAGAAATCGGCTCCCAAGGTGTTGTGTCTGAAATTCTTAGCGGTAAGAGAGAACTTAACGTCAGGCATATCCACGCCTTAGCTAAGCGGTTCCATGTTTCGCCGGCGGTATTCATTTAGTCCCTTAAATCTAAAGTCTTGCGCAAAATGGAAAAATCCTAAATCCTAATTTCTAAGCACTAAACAAATCCAAATAGCAAAATTCCAAATATGAGGCAGTTTTGAACATTTGAACATTGGGATTTGGGATTTGTTTAGTATTTCGTGCTTCGGATTTCGAATTTAAACGACAATATGCCTTGTTGGTTCCGGCTTGTCCGGGTTAGGAGATGGAAGGATAATTAAGAGAAAACTCCCCCTCGTGGACCTGGAAATGGAAGAGGTGAGAAGACCGGTTTTGGCTGCCATCGGAGAGGAAGAAAAACCTTTAATAGGTTATACTGCCCTGGAGCTTTGGGGATTCAAAGTAAATCCCATCACCAGAAAACTGGAGAAGGCTATGCCGATAGAATATGAGGATCCTATTACAGAAGCTAGAGGTTTCCTGAAAGAGTTATCCTGAAACAAATCACTACAGTGTGAGAGAAAATGGCAAATCGTGCTCAGGATTGGCTAAGGCAAGCATATAAGGACTTAGAGCAGGCTAAGGATTCTCAGCATGATGGTCATTATGAGTGGGCGTGCTTTGCTGCTCAACAAGCGGCGGAAAAGGGAGTGAAGGCGTTACATTTATATTCGGGGCAGGAGGCCTGGGGGAATGTTATCGCCAGGCTGCTTCGAGAGCTTCCTTCAACTATAAAAGTCCCTCAAGAGTTGATAGAGAAGGCACGAGTGCTGGATGGCTATTATATTCCTCCCCGTTATCCCAATGCTTATCCAGAAGGTTCACCTTTCGAGCACTATGGAATTCTTCAAAGCGAGGAGGCAATTCGTTATGCCGGTGAGATCATTGAGTTCATCAATTCTCAAATGGCCTGAGCCACCGAAGGTCCTCAGGGCATTGCAGGATTGGGTGGAAGCTGCTCTCCCCAAGCACCAGGAAATTTTGCGCCTCGGCTACTTTGGCTCTTACGCCAAGGGAGATTGGGGGGTGGGAAGCGACTTAGATATAGTAATCATTGTAAAAAGTTCGACACACCCATTCGAGAGACGGGCTATGGATTTTGATGTTACCCGGCTCCCCGTACCTGTCGATCTGCTTATTTATACCGAGAAAGAATGGCAAAGGCTCTTAGAACAGGGGAAGTGGCAACAAGCTACAAAGGAAATAATCTGGATTTACCTGAGCAAGTGAACAAATTGCCCCGAATGCCTGTGCCCTTGTCGAGAAGGAGTTCACCTATGAGGCAGCGAAAGAAATCTTAAGCCATTTAGGCCTCGCTGATGTTAAGGAGTTCGGTTTGTCCTGGGACGATTGCTGCAACCATCTCTCCCGGATGGGGTATGGAGTTAAAGTTAGCGTTTACTAACCAGGCTGGAATGGAAAGGCGGGCGAAAGGATTGTCGAGATAGTAGTTTCTCTGCTATTCTCCCTCTCCTCTATTGCCGAAAGCCTTGAATTAGAGGAGGTTATAATTATCACAGCGTATGAACCAGAGCCCGACGAATGGGAAGAAGATTTAAGAACAAGGAGGAGATAAAAATGTTGACGAAGTGCTATTTCTGTGGGGGAAAGGTAAAGGAGGAGGAGATCAGTGTAGATTTCTGGTGGGGAGAGAAACTGGTCATTTTTGAAAATGTTCCGGCAAGGGTTTGTCATCAATGTGGAGAGAAATTCTTTAGCGCTGAAGTTTATAAGGAGATGGAGAGCGGGGTTCAAAAAGAGGAAAAGCCCTATGCCCGCGTTACTGTTGATGTAATAAATTTCACGGAGCTGCTTAAGGTTTAATCCAGAACAAGAAAATCTTGCATCATTTCCAAACCTCCCGGGGCCCCCAGGAAATCGAAGATTCCTTGATGCTCTCCTCATAACTGTAGCCCTTGATTACAAGATAGAAAGATCTCCTCAACAAACTCAAGAAACTCAATAAACTCAATAAACTCAACCGGTGGATTCCGTATAAATAATAGTTAGGGCAAAACTAAAGAGGAGGAACGTTATGAATGAAAAGCTTACTGCAGTATTCGAGAAATCTCCGCAAGGATACATCGGATACGTAGAAGAACTTCCCGGTGCTAACACACAGGGAGCGACTCTGGATGAAACTAAGATGAATTTGATTGAGGCGGTTCAGTTGGTTATTGAGGCTAATCGTCAACTTGCAGAAGAGGATATTTCCGGCAAAGAAATAATAAGGCAGCCATTGGGAACAATTACCGTATGAAGCGGAGGGATCTTATTCGCCATGTGGAACGTCATGGATGCGAATTCCTGCGCGAAGGCGGAAACCACACGGTGTACGTCAACAGGAGAGAAAGAAAAGTGTCTACTATCCCTCGCCATCGAGAAGTTGACCAGAACTTGTCAAACAAGATTTGCAAAGATCTCGGAATACCAAAGCCCTAACCAATCGCTGCACCTGACGGCCAAAGGCGGCGGGTGAGCTTGTCGTTATCGGCTCTTGATCTTGAAGAGAAATGTGTGTAATTAGGTGATAGGTTATGGGTTATAGGTTATGGGTAATGGGGTTGTAACTGTTGACTAACATATTGACTTTTATGCCTTCCTATGATATAATAAGACTATGAAGCT
>QLUL01000144.1 GCA_018725425.1 Chloroflexota bacterium | reverse complement strand
TTAGGATGGCGCATGAAATACTCCAGTATGATATATTCCTTGTTGGTCAGCTCAATGATCCTCTGCCCTCGCCGGACTTCTCGGGTCAGGGTATTCAAGACCAGATCCCCCACCTGCAGCCATGGTGACCTGGAAGAGCCTTCTCGCCGCAGGAGAGCCCGGATCCTGGCAAGGAGTTCGCTAAAGGCAAAGGGCTTGACCAGGTAGTCATCGGCGCCGGCATCAAGCCCCCGCACCCGATCTTCCACCGCATCCTTTGCCGTAAGCATGAGGATCGGCGTATTCACCTTCCTTAGTCGCAGATCCTTGCAGACTTCAATCCCGTCCTTCTTGGGTATCATGATATCCAGAATGATAAGGTCGTAGGGATTGACCTCTGCAAGATCCTGCCCCTCTCCACCGTCGTAATCGAGATCAACGGCATAGGCCTCCTCCAGTAGCCCCCGCTTCACGATGTCGCAGAGCCGCCGGTCGTCATCAACGACTAGAATCCTCATGAGTTCTCTTCTGAAGACAGTCCGTATACTAATACTATATTACACCAAGATGAACGCAAGATGAAAGAAGCGAGATTGTGTTTTCATCTGGCGTTCACTTTCGGTTAATGCCACGTTCATCTTGGTATGGTAGGATAAGACTGGAGACAAAGAGAAAAGCATCTCGCTGAGTCTGTGCAGAAAGGAGGTGATATGTAGCGATAGTAGGCAGCGATAGTAGTGGAGACTGACTTATGGCATCCAGGGATATGTGCCTCTAGTAGACCCTGAAGTGACTGGAAGGCACAAATATGCAACAAAGGAGGAGATAAGCTATGAGCAACAGAAGTTTAAAGGGCCTGGCTGCGGTGCTGATTGTGGTGTTGGCGATCGCCGGTCTGGCGGTCATTCCGGCAATGGCTGAGGAAGAGGAGACCACCCCAACCCCACCGAAGAGCTTCCTTGCCAGGGTGTCCGATCACCTGGGCGTTAGCGTAGATGACTTGGAGTCCGCCATCACCGCGGCTAAGATAGAAATGATTGACGAAGCCGTAGCGCAGGGAAGGATTACCCAGGAGCAGGCCGAGCGGATTATCGGGCGCATAGGTGAGGGCGGTGGCCTCTGGTGTCCTGGAGGACGTGGATTCCGTGCTGCCGATGGTCTGAACGTGGGGATCGTAGAGAGACTTGCGGCCGCCGTCGAGGCAGGGAAGATCACCCAGGATCAAGCGGATCAAATCATGGAGCGCCTGGATGATGGCAGGGGCTTCCACAGACCTGGATTTCGTGGGTGGCCCATGGGTAACTTTTGGGGCTTGCAAAGGTAAACGATTAGCCTTGTTTAATTGTTTACTGCTGCGTTATAATCGCTAAGGATGCTTACAAACACCCGGATGCCATAGTCAGAAGCATAGTATAGGCGATTGCAAAAATCCCTCTAACTCCCTCCCCTGGCGGGAGGGAGGAAGGGGGAATATCGTGACAATGGTGGGGACTGATGACGAGCGACCTATTCGTGGCTTTAAGAGGATGCCTATAATAGGGCCCGGTATGAGGTAGATTCAGCCAGATTGCGATCCCTCTATGTAGAAGGAGGTCATTGATATGATTAGAATGGAAGGTATTTGCAAAATCTATAAGCTCGGTTCGATTGAGGTGCCCGCCCTCCAGGGCGTGAGCCTTGATATCGAGCGTGGCGAGATGATCGCCGTAATGGGTCCTTCGGGCTCGGGAAAGTCCACCCTGATGAACATCATTGGCTGCCTCGACCAGCCGACATCCGGGGTTTATGAGCTCGACGGCATCGATGTCGGCCGGCTCAACGACAACCACCTGGCCGAGATCAGAAACAAGAAGATTGGGTTTGTATTTCAGAGCTATAATCTCCTGTCGCGCACCTCCGCGCTGGCCAATGTGGAGTTGCCCCTGATCTATAGCAGGGTGAGGAATGGGCGTCAGCGCGCACGGGAGGCATTGGAGCGTGTGGGGCTTGCCGAGAGGATGCGTCACAAGCCGAATGAACTCTCCGGTGGGGAGCAGCAGCGGGTAGCTATTGCCCGGGCCCTGATCAACGCCCCTTCCATCATTCTGGCTGATGAGCCCACAGGGAATCTGGATTCCCGCACCAGCAAAGAGATCATGGACCTATTCACTCAGCTTAACCGCGATGAGGGCATGACCATTGTGCTTATCACCCACGAGAGCGAGATCGCAGACTATACCCGGCGCGTCATCAACATGCGTGATGGCCTGATTACCAGGGAGGAGGTGCTACGGCAATGAACCTGATTGAGAGTGTAGTGATTGCATTTCGCGGCATTTCGGCCAACAGGCTGCGTTCCTTCCTCACGATGCTCGGAATCGTTATCGGCATTGGTGCGGTGATATCCCTGATGTCGGTGGGTCGGGGAGTGGAGGTGGAGATCACCGCACGGCTGGAGGGTTTAGGAACGAATCTCATCTTTGTGAGGCCAGCAGGGCGTGCGGCTGCCCTTACCATTCAGGATGCTGAGGCGATTGCGGATCCGGCCAATGTGCCATCTGCCGCGCTGGTAGCGCCTGAAATCTCTACCTTTTTTGACGTGGTTGCCGGTCCGAAAAGTGTGAATGCTCAAATTCTGGGGGTAACCCCGGCATATGCGGAGGTGCGTAATATCGGCGTGGCCGAAGGGGAGTTTATCACCCCGCAGGATGAGCGCTCAATGGTTGCTCTCCTGGGGGCCAACGTGGCGGAGGCTCTCTTCTATGGTGACAGCCCGATTGGGGAGTGGGTGAAGATCAATCAGCATAATTTCCGGGTAATCGGCGTTCTGGAGAGCAGGGGAGGGATGGACGGCCCTCCCCGTGAAATGAACGGCCCTCCCCGTGGGATGGCCGGCCCGGGTGACGGGATGATGGCTGGTCCGGATGACGCGGTGATGGTTCCCATCACGACTGCTATGTATCAACTTATACCCCAGCGTCCTGTCAGCCTCATCAGTGTACAGGCAATCGATGCGAATGAGGTCGGTCCCGCGATAGAACAGATCACCACCCTGCTCCGGCAGCGGCACCGCATAACCGGCGATGATGAGGACTCTTTCATCGTCATCGATATGGGGGACATTCTGGAGATGGCAACGGAGATAACCGCGATACTCACCATCTTCTTGGGGAGCATCGCTGGAATTGCCCTTCTTGTGGGCGGTATTGGGGTTATGAATATCATGCTGGTCTCAGTCACCGAACGCACCCGGGAGATCGGGATTCGCAAGGCGGTTGGGGCCAAGCGCCGCGACATCCTGATGCAGTTTCTGATCGAATCAGCGACCCTCAGCTTATCCGGGGGACTGATTGGGTTGCTACTTGGATGGGGACTCTCCCGACTCATCTCGGGGATCGCCATGAGTGCCGGACATCCATTGCCCACGGTGATGGCGCCAGATATCGTCATACTGGCAGTGTCGGTGACGATAGGGATCGGACTCTTCTTTGGCATCTACCCGGCGATGCGCGCCGCTCGATTGAACCCCATCGACGCGTTGCGGTATGAATGAGCGGCATTTGGGCAAATTCAAAGTTCCCTCCTGGTTCCCCATCTTCATCTTGTGTAACTATTCAATCTCAAAAAAGATGTAGTGTCCATAAACCAAAGGACCTCCGGGAAAGCGAATGGGAAGATCGAAGACATGAGCAGCGAGGGAGCCAGTGTGCCGCTCCACAGACGGCGTCACAAGCGAGGCTCTCGGCTCAAGCAACATTGGCGGGAGTGAGGGGAGTCGAACCACCATGAGCATCGA
>QLUL01000143.1 GCA_018725425.1 Chloroflexota bacterium | reverse complement strand
GTGTCACGCTGGAGTCCGGTTACACTCTTGATCAGCGGACTGGCGGCGGTTGCAGCATTCGTACTTATGGGGCTGAGGCCTCATCAGACACCGGATACGGCATGGTTTTTGATGCTTAGTGGTGCGATCGTCATCTGCGTGATGATATTGCCTGGTCTATCCGGCGCCTTTGTTTTGGTACTGCTAGGGAAATACCAATACATGTTGGAGGCCGTTGTGCGCCTTGATGTGCTTACTCTATTGATCTTCGCCATCGGAGCCGCAGGGGGATTGGTAGCCTTCGCCCGCGCCGTTCGCTGGCTATTACTCCACTGGAAAGACAAAACTATCGGTGTGCTGGTGGGCCTGATGCTGGGATCGCTGCGTGGGATATGGCCCTGGCAGGAACAGGGAGCCATTGTGATGCCAAGTGCTTTCACTCTGGAGGTGGCGCTGGTGCTTGTCGTTGCGGCGTTTGGGGTCGGTTTGGTATTGATTTTACAATACCTGGCTGAACGCCACCATTTATCGGGTAACGCATAGCGTGTAGCGTGTCTTGAACCGTGAACCTCGAACCTGAGTAGTTACTCTTGCTTATGCTATCCTCTCTGTGATATGTTAAAGTGGAAGGGGAACGATGCCTTCAACCGAATTATTCAACGGATCCGAAAAACTGCGCACTGAAGTGCTGGACATGATCGATGCTATCAGGCAAAATCATGCCCTAGAGCACGCTACCATCGCTCTTCTTATGAGGCGACCGGAGGGCAAGGTTCGGTTGATCGGCCGGGCGGGACTGACGGGATTTCATATCTACGGCGACGTCTCCACCAGGGCGCTGGAGGAAGCCGCCAGGGAGGCATTACATCGCCTTCAATCTGGCGAAGAGGAGCTGGCGGTCTCACCGATGTGCGGAACAAATCTCGTTGTAGCCGGACTGGCAGTGGGGACGGCTTCGATGATCGCCGGACGAGGGCGTAGAGGGCTGGGAAAGTTTGTCTGCATCGTTGAGGCGGCGATGTTGGCGATGCTGGTTGCCCAACCATTGGGCAGGCTAGCCCAGAAATATCTTACCACTACAGCAGACCTGGGCAACGTCAGCATCGTGCGAGTGGTCAAAAGGGGAGAGGGGAAATGGGTCCGGCACAAGGTCGAAGTCATCCGTGAGTAGAATAAGGGGCACAATGCAGAGGAATGGAACAACGTCCGGTTACCATCGCTTGGTGATCAAGTTGGGAACCAACCTCATCACCGCTGGCGGTGATAACCTGGACCGCGAGATGATGACCAGCCTTGTGGAGCAAGTGGCACAGCTTTGCGAGCGCGGACTGCAGGCGATAATCGTTTCCTCCGGAGCGGTGGCTGCCGGGAAGCATCGACTGGGCATAAAGAAGAGGCGTCGCGATATCCCCTTCAGGCAAATGCTGGCTGCAGTGGGACAGTGTCGTCTGATGCAAGCCTACGATGAACTCTTCTCCGCCCGCGGAATCACTGTGGCTCAAACATTGCTCACCAGGCCGGATTTCTTAAATCGGCTGGGCTACCTCAATGCACGCAATACTCTGCTGGCGCTGCTGGAACTCGGCGTAGTGCCGATTGTCAACGAGAACGATGTGGTCTTTGTCGAGGAACTCGAAGGCACGGTCTTCGGCGATAACGATAACCTATCCGCTATGGTGGCCAATCTGGTAGATGCCGATCTGCTCATCATCCTCAGCGATGTAGCAGGGCTCTACACCTCGGACCCGAACCAGGATGCCACCGCCAGGCTAATCCCTCAAGTAGAGAGGATAGATCAATCGATTGAAGATCTCGCTGGGGGGAGGTGTGGGGAGAGGGGCGTCGGTGGAATGGCCACCAAGATCGAGGCAGCCAGGCTGGCCACCTCCTCAGGGACGGCGGTGGTCATCACCAGCGGGCAGGAGCCGCGGGTGATCCTCAGGCTGGTGGAGGGTGAGGCTCTGGGGACGTTCTTCTCCCCCGTCACCACCGGGATCGAGAGCCGCAAGCGCTGGATGCTCAGCCTGCCGGTTAAAGGCAGAATCGCCATCGACGCCGGAGCGAAGACCGCCCTCCAAAAGCGCAACAAGAGTCTTCTCCCGGCGGGGGTTGTCCGGGTGGAGGGCAGATTCGAGCGGGGGGATGTGGTGGCGATTATAGATTCGCAGGATCTCAGCCTCGCGACTGGCATATCGAACTACAGCTCGGCAGATATAGCTCAAATCAAGGGTTGCCGCTCCGATAGTATTCAAGGGATTCTCTGCTATGAATATGGGGACGAGGTGGTGCACCGGGATAATCTGGTGGTGTTTTGAGTAACGAGTCTGGAGTCTGGAGTCATTGAGTCTAGAGTTCTGAGTTTTGAGGCCCCCCTATATACTCCTCTAAACTCGATACTCAATACTCGATACTCTCGACTCTTGACTCGCATCAACAGGAGGGAGAAAAGTGCAATCGGCGATCGCAGAACTCGAATCGAAGGGGCAGGCTGCCAGGGCTGCCTCCCGGCGGCTGGCCTATCTTTCGACCGAGACCAAGAACAGAGCTCTGCAAAACATCGCCGAGAGCCTGATAAGCAGGCAGGAGGAGATCCTGGCGGCCAACAGGATTGACTACGATAAGTCCAAATCTGCAGGCATGGGTGAAGCGATGCTCGATCGATTGATCCTCTCAGCGAGTCGGCTTGAGGGGATGGCTCATGATGTGCGCGCCGTGGCGGCGTTGCCCGATCCGGTGGGCGAGACCTTCGACATGCACACCATGCCCAACGGCTTGCAGGTGGGCAAGAGGCGAGTACCTTTGGGCGTAATAGGCGCTATCTACGAAAGCCGCCCCAATGTCACCGTTGATATATCAATACTCTGTCTGAAGTCGGGCAACGCTATCATCCTGCGGGGTGGTCGGGAGGCGGTGCATTCCAATGGCGCTCTCGCCCGGATAGTACAGGATGTGGCAACCAGGGCCGGCGTGCCGCAGGGAGCGGTGCAGTTCATCGAGTCCGCCGAGCGTGCTCTGGTAGACCACATGCTGAGGATGAAAGGCACAATTGACCTGATTATCCCACGTGGTGGGCAGGGGCTCATACTCAAGGTGGCAGAGAATGCCGCTATGCCGGTGGTTACCGGCGGTGTGGGGGTGTGCCATACCTATGTGGATCGCCGTGCCGATCTTGACAAGGCGGTTGCCATCGCTTATAATGCCAAGGTGCAGCGTCCCACGGTTTGCAACGCTTTGGACACCCTGCTGGTTCACGAAGACGTCGCTGAAAGTTATCTTCCGCTGGTTGCCCGGGAATGGGCAAAGGCAGGGGTTGAGATGCGTTGCGACGAGCGAGCGCTGAAGATTTTGCAGCCTATCCCCATCTTAAAGCTTGTCCGGGCCACCGAGCAGGACTGGGGCAAGGAATTTCTAGCGCTCATAGCCGCCATCCGGATGGTGGAGTCCCTCGATGAAGCATTGGATTATATCGGGCGCTATGGCTCCGGGCATTCCGAGGCCATCATCACCGAGGATTACTCCGCAGCGATGCGCTTCTTAGCTGAGGTCGATTCTGCCTGCGTTTATGTCAACGCCAGCACCCGCTTCACCGACGGGGGTCAGTTTGGGCTGGGAGCGGAGGTGGGAATCAGCACTCAGAAGTTTCACGCGCGCGGCCCGATGGGACTCAAGGAGCTAACGACCTACAAATGGACTATACTGGGCAACGGACAAATAAGACCTTGAAAGGAGGACATAATGCCAGACTATCGTTTTGAGAGGGAGTGTCGTACACCCTATTCCGAGGCCTACCTTATCACTCTGGATGA
>QLUL01000142.1 GCA_018725425.1 Chloroflexota bacterium | reverse complement strand
ACGTACCTCATGGTCATCGCAACGTGGGCTTCGATAGTAGTGGTAGTCTCGCCACCAATAACAGTGGCTGTGGAGGTAATCCGGAAAATCCGGTGGGGAGGAGGCGGGTCTGGGTTAGAAATAACTCTTGTTATGTTGACTACTACATTGGCGTTATTCACTGTCGGGTTAAGCGTAGCAGGGATTGGCGGATTCTTTATCCTCCAGATGGCATACTCTATCCCGGCATCAGCGGCATAGAGCTCGTGCATCTTCTCCAGATCGGTTTGAGCAACTATAAGCCCGGTGCTCATAAAGCCCATAAGCGGAGCGATGATAAGTCCGCCCACAACCAGCAGAATCAGGGCTAAAACCATCACCCCTCCCCTCTCGTCTCTTATTGGTTTATGCAATATCTTTTTCATTTTTCCTACCTCGTTGCTTTAAGATATGAGAGGACTTATTCTCTGTGGACTCTGTGGCTATGATGAGGTCACCTGAACCGTTGAACCAGGGTCAAGAGCTAAATCCGTCCCCTGCCGATGAGCTTTTCTGCTTCCTGGCGGTCATTGCAGAAGGCGAGCAGGGATTCTCCGCTGATGATTCGCTTAAGATAAAGGTCAACCAGAAACTCATCGAGCGAAATCATTCCTATATCCCGATTAGTGCGGATTACATTGGGTAACTGGTAGATTTTGCCCTCACGAATGAGGTTCCTCACCGCCGGATTAGCCAGCATAACCTCAACCGCAGCTATCCTGCCTTTGCCATCAGCCCGGGGGACAAGCGCCTGACATAGCACACCAATGAGCAAAGAAGCCAGCCGCATCTGAGCCAGGTGGCGCTCCGCAGGGGGGAAGAGGTCTATTACCCTCTCCATTGTCTGAGCGGCGCTGGGGGCGTGACCGGTAGTTATTATCAAGTGCCCGGTCTCAGCAATGGTCAGCACTGCCGCCACCGTATCTAAATCCCGCATCTCGCCTACCAGAATCACATCCGGGTCTTGCCTCAAGACATGCCTTAGTGCGTCGGGAAAGGAGTGGGTATCACTACCCAGTTGGCGCTGGATTATGGAGCACTTGCGGCTGGGGTGGACGTATTCAATAGGGTCCTCAATCGTAACCACACGGCAACTCTTATGAGTATTCAAATACTGAATCATAGCCGCCAGGGTGGTTGTTTTGCCGCTGCCGGTAGGTCCGCTAACTATCACCAGCCCTCTCGGCTTTAAGATAAGTTCCTTACATATCACCGGCAGTCCCAGTTCATCTATGGTAGGCACTTCGGCGGGCAGCAGACGTATCGCCAGGCTGATAGTTCCTCGCTGCCGGGCCACATTGCACCGTATATGGCCGACATCGGGTATAGTAGAGCTAAAGTCAAGCTCCAGATGCTGCTGGAAGCCTTCCCTTTCTTCGGCGGTGGTTATCTGGTGAAAAGCCTCATTCATCTCCGCGGCAGTTAGCGGGGCTACGCCATCTAATGACTCCAGGGAGCCATGGATGCGGAGCAATGGTGGACTGTCGCCCACCAGGTGCAAATCAGAGGCAGCCTTTGATTTGGCCAGGCGAAGCAATGAAAAAATATCCATATCTTATTCTCTATGCTCAAGTCTCATGTCAAAACTAAACCCCTCTTCACCCATGCGGGTAATTGAGGGGAGAAAAACTAATCCGAATCTACGCCTCAAAAGTCTGGCATAAGTAAAGATGTTGGTCGCATCAGGGGCGGTCCCTGTGATAGTTACGGTGTTACCATCATGAGCAATGTCAGCCAAATTCACCCTACTTCCCGCCAGTATTACAATCCAGGCTAAATCTACACTAACTCGTTTCCGCCCCCGTCCCAAATCGGTAAAGGTCGCGCTAAGAACCGCCGCGGCGTCTTCTGCCGGCTTGATCTGTGCCTCTGTCGCCTCAATCTGCGCCATCAGCGCCGCTATCTCTGCACGAGTTTGGACAACGCGGCTCTCAATTGGAGCTAGTTCAGCACGCAATACGGCGGTATCGGCGGCGCTGACCTGGATAAGAACCACCATGATAATAAGTAAGCCAATGCCAACTACAACACCGACCGGAAGAAGGATGTTTAGTAAAGCTATACCCTTAGGCCGGTAAGCCTCAGGCAGGGCATTGAAATTCACTAATGAAGAGTTAGCCTCCTTCTTCTCCGGCAGCAACTGTTTGAGAGCCAGCCCGATATTGACCATAAATTCGTTCGGGCTGAAGCCGTCGGGGGACTCGAGAGGCGATGTCAAAGGTGACACCGAATAGCCTAAGCCGCCAACCAGTGATTCCCAGGTCTCTGGCGCCTCTGCCAGCTCGCCGCAGATAAATACCGGCACAGTTGAATCTAAAGGCTTTTCCTGATGGCTGGAATTATAGAAGGCAACAGTTCTATTAAGCTCTTCGGCAATGGTCGGCAGTCTTTCCGAAAGGGACTCAGCCTCGGTGGGCACAGATAACCGGCGGATTACCTGGGGGAGCCTGTCTGCTATAACCATAACATCAAGGTGGTCTAATCGGGCATTCACCACAATAGCTCGCGGCTCATTGGGGATTCGGCACAGGGCCAGCGGTGACAGGTCCATAATGTATGGCTCAATACCTGCCCGCCGCACGGTCCGGACTAAGGCATCAGTCACATTGCGGGGGAAAGCGGCTAAGAAAATATGTGTTTCTCCCCTCGGGGCAGCCAGAATCTGATATGAAAGGTAGAACTCTTCCAGCAGCACCGGCAGCACTCTTTTTGCTTCACGCTTTACTGCCTCGGGGATCATCGCCGGGGGCAGTTGGGGGAGGGTTATTATCCGATATACCGAATTGACCCCGCTTAAACCAAAGATGACCTTCTTAGTCTTCACCTTTTCCCGATCAAATAGCTCTTTGACCTTAGCCGCTGTCCGGGCTTCATCAACAACAAGCCCCTGTCTGACCAGACCGGGCTCCAGTTCTAAGCTGGCCCACTTCGTTATCTGCTTGCCCTCAACGACCAGCAGGTTAACGGCATTATCTCTAATGAACAGGGTGATAATTTTTTTTGCCATAATCCTTAACCCGGACAAGCCGGAGCCAAAAAGCACTCCGGGAAATTCCAATGACCAAATCTCAATTTCCAAATAATATCCAAATCCCAGTAGCCAAACCTTCTGGGATTTTGATTATTGGTCATTGGGATTTGTTTGGAAATTGAAGCTTGGGTTTTGTGATTTCAAGTTTTTCCATTGTGCGAAAGATTTCAGATTTTAGGTACTAACTACTGACCACCGGCTACACCATAAATAACCAGTTCAATGTTAGCTGACGACCTCACCTCTTCCCCAGTTGCCGGTGCAGGAATGGTCATACTTACCCGCTCTACGGCAGCGGTGGCGAGATACTCACTTGCCGCTATTGTGCCAGTGAATCTGCGGATATCAATCACCCGGCCCACTAAATCTATATCAAAAGAGGTAACAGAGAAGGTAACACCCCCTACGGCCTTGTCACGCGGCTCTGATCTAATAAGGCTGGTTATTTCTAGATTCCAATCATCAGCATAGTTAAATAATATCTCGCCATACTCAATATCCTCCACTAATTGGGGGAATCTTGCCTCTGCCTCGTAAAGCAATAATTCAGCCTGGGCTAGTTGGCTCCTTAATTGGATTAGCTGGGTTTCCCGGTGGCTCTGTTCCGAGATAACCGCAGGTAAAGCAGCGTGCGCCGCCGCCAGGCTATCCCCTATCCGCACCTGCTCACCCCTCTGCTGAGAATAGACCATCAACAGGCCGCCGAGGGCAATGACGAAAATGCCAATACCCAGGATTAGCCAG
>QLUL01000141.1 GCA_018725425.1 Chloroflexota bacterium | reverse complement strand
GTGGTTTAGGCTGAAGGAAGCTCCTCAGTCTTCAGCCTTCAGCCTAACTACCTGTTGGTTAAAAGATATGAATGAGAATTGTGCGATCTGTGGTTGTCCGCTACATCGGACCAAAAACACCTATGCAAAGCCGAATCCTGAAGGCCGATCGCACGCGTCGGAACATCACTATGTTCCTGAAAGGTTCTTCGGACGCTCAAAGAACCGCCCCGACACCCAAAGAGAGAAAGTATTCGACAAGTGCCCTTGGGGCTACGAGGATAAAACCGCTGTCTTCTGTTACGATTGCCACGAGGAATTGCTCCACAACCCCGTGCTTTTACCAGAAGACATCAAACAACTTGCAGATATCGTTCAAAGCAGAGGATTTGCTGAGGACAAGAAGACCGGGTCGAAAGAGAAGATTGCCGGAAGAATCAAGTTGTTTCACGAAGTCATCGAACGTGGACTCGAACAGATAGGAAAGAAACTCAGCCAACAGGACACTGGAGCCGATTGCTGAAAGCCGCGCTTTCACCAACGGCTCAGTCTCACGATAGATGGAGGTTTTTAATGGAATACCCAGCACTTTACATAAAAGAAGCACGGGCAATTGAGAAGGCTAAAGGCTCACTGGTGGTGACACGGAGTGTCCCTGGAATAAAATTTGAGGAAATCGTCGATGTCCGGCTCCGCAGCGGCGAGGTGAAGATCGGTAAGGCGATAGACATCAGCGGGGAGAGCAGCATAATTCAGGTTTTCGGCGGTGTAAGCGAGGTTGACCTGGTGGGAAGTCGAGTCAGATGCAAGGGTGAAACCTTGAAATTGCCCGTCTCCATCGATATTCTGGGCCGCATCTTCAACGGAATGGGAGAACCGATCGATGGCAATCCACCCATCATCCCCGATGATTACCTCGACATCAATGGCGAGCCGATCAACCCAGCGGCGCGCATGCCGCCAGCGGAGTTCATCGAAACCGGCATCTCCGCTATTGATGGCCTGAATGCCCTGGTCAGAGGACAGAAGCTGCCGCTATTCAGCGGGGCCGGTCTGCCGCACAACCGGATCGCTGCCCAGATCATTCGCCAGGCGGCGGTCAAGGGCAAGGAGGAAAAATTCGCCATAGTCTTCGGTGCCCTCGGCGTGAGCTACGATGAGGCATCATTTTTCATGAGGAATCTGGAGGAGACCGGCGCGCTGGAAAGGAGCGTGGCTTTCATTAATACCGCCTCCGACCCGGTGATCGAGCGCATATCCACTCCGCGGCTGGCGCTCACCGCGGCGGAATACCTGGCATGGCAGCATGACATGCACGTGCTGGTTGTCCTTACCGACATGACCAACTACTGCGAGGCCCTTCGGGAGCTCTCCGCCATGCGGGAGGAGATTCCCAGTCGCCGAGGCTACCCCGGATACATGTACACCGATCTAGCCACGATATACGAGCGCGCCGGCAGAATCACCGGGAAGGAGGGCTCGGTGACCATCATACCAATCTTGAGCATGCCGGACGATGACATCACCCACCCCATCCCCGACCTGACCGGTTACATCACCGAGGGACAGGTCGTGCTCTCCCGTGAGTTTGACCGTAAGGGAATCTATCCCCCGATCGACGTGTTCCTCTCCCTTTCTCGAATGATGAAGGAAGGGATTGGCCCCGGCCAGACCAGAGAGGACCATAACAACGTCTTCATGCAGTCGTATGCTGCCTACGCTGAGGGGTGCTACCTGAGGGAGATATCAACCATCATCGGTGCCGAGGGATTAAGCGACAGGGATAAGATATACCTCGGTAATGCCGAAGCCTTTGAAACGACGTTTATAGCCCAGGGAGAGTACGAGAAACGGAAGGTAGAACAAACACTCGATATAGGCTGGCAACTCTTCACCAGGCTGCCCGAAGAGGACCTGAAGCTCATCAGCGAGGAATTCATCAAGAAATATCACCCGAAGCACCGGGAAGGAGCAAAGCAATAGACTCTTGAGGATATGCCGGGTTATCCGCCATTTGCAAAACATGCCTGAACGGAGGATTAGATTATGAAGAAGAGATGGTGGGTTGCAATTGCGTCCGGTATTCTGGCGTCTGTAGTGGGAGCCTTTGTAGTCACATTGCTCCTGATAAGACTGTTGTGGGCCTGGACGATTCCAGATCTTTTCCCAGGAGCTGTTGAGCAAGGTTTGATAGCAGGGTCAATATCTTGGTACACCGCGTTCAAGGTAGCCATCTTTGTTGCTGTGATGGCTGGGCCGGCAGGTATAGGACGAGGCAAAGGATCGTAATTTCGTGGCAAACGGCAGATAACACGGTGTTTGTGGCTCACTTTGTTCGCCCAAATGTTTGCTTCGCAAAAACCTCTTTTATACTGCGAACGTTATCTGAAATGCCCTTGGAATAGGAGGGGAATTTGCGGAATCTAATAGCATGAACGAAGTTGATGTTACTGATTTGAAGGCTTTGCTGGAGCGGGTACGGGCTCAAGCCGAGGTGGAGAACATTCGCACCACCCAACATGCCCAGCAAGAAATGGTTGAGGAGGACATAACACTTGATGAGGTTCTCGAAGCCATTGCCACAGCGCAAATCTTGGAAAACTATCCTGAGCATCTTAGGGGCGCGTGTTGTTTGATTAACGGTCTTACCGAGAACGGTCGTCCTTTGCATGTCGTATGCACGACGGTAAGACCAGTACTTATCATTATCACGGTTTACGAACCCAAACCGCCAAAATGGATAACCCCAGCTCGAAGGAGGTAATAGGGATGAAATGCAGTATCGAGGGATGCCCCGGAGAATATGAAGAACGGAAAATTGTGCACACTGTGCGCCATCATGGGCAGGTGCTCGTCATTGACCACGTCCCGGCAGAGGTTTGCTCAGTGTGTGGAGACGTGCTCCTAAAGCCGGAGACAGTGCGTCGGATTGAGATGGTACTGCGAACAGCGATCCGTCCCACGAGCACGGTTCCTCTTTATGAGTACGCGTGAAGGGCACTTCAGTTAGCACAGCATATATGGTTCACTTCGTTCGTCCAAATTTACTGAGATAACTTCGCATACACCGAAACCGGCATACGGCATTGCTAATTGAAAAATGAAAGGTGCAAATTGAAAAATGCAAGAATAGGAGGAGCCAGCCTTAGGCTGACAACAAGGAGGATGAGGATGCTCACCCCGCCTCGGAAGTTTTACACTTTGCAATTTCCCTTTTTCATTTACCCGAACGTCAGTGGGGGTTATCTTGTCCATCTTGAGTGCCACAATTGGAGGTGAATGCAATGGTTTATGGTGCTGGAGCAGCGGCGGCAGCAGCGGCAATAGTAACATTAGCATTAACAGTAGCGGAAATGGCGGGGGATGCAAGGGTAGTAAGGGCTATCATCGCTAACGCAATGAAAGCAAGCGGGGCAATTGTCAGGGTAAAGCCGGATGCTTTTGAGAAGATTATAGCCAGAATAGATGAACCATTGGTAGTTCGAGCTAAAGGGGGATGGAGGATCAAAAACTACCAATACCTCACGGCATATAGGGACTTATTTTCTACACCAAATCGCCATCTGAGATTTTATTCCAGTCACGCGTGGAAATGGTTTCGGCAGCAAAGATTTGGATACCGGATTAGCAGGACGATTGGTGAGCGCCTTCAAAACCGTCTAAGGGAGAAGCGATGCCACAGTTGATCAGAGTCAGGCCAACAAAGATTGAACTTGTCCGGCTAAAACGCCGGCTTTCGCTGGCCAAGCGCGTGCAGAAGATAGTCAAGGACCGGCTCTCCATCCTGACCATGGAATTCTTGCAGGTGGCAAGAGAGAGCGTG
>QLUL01000140.1 GCA_018725425.1 Chloroflexota bacterium | reverse complement strand
CATTCCCCCAGGCGAGACTTCTCCGCTGGGATCGGGATGTCACCAGGGGCAGGTATTCTCACGAACAGATATTGGAGAGGTTCCAGTCACACGAAGCGGATATTCTCATCGGCACCCAGATGATAGCCAAGGGACTGGATATTCCATTGGTGACCCTGGTAGGAGTTATCAATGCTGACGTTGCTCTCTATCTCCCCGATTTCCGCGCCGGGGAACGCACCTTTCAGCTTCTCTCGCAGGTGGCCGGCCGAGCGGGGCGGGGGCGGTGGGGGGGGCGGGTTATCATCCAAACCTACACCCCGGAGCATTATGCTATCGTTGCCGCCGGCAGACAGGATTTCGGTGCCTTCTACGAGCAGGAGATCGCCTTTAGACGGCAGTACGGCAACCCTCCGTTCAACCGGCTGGCGAGCCTGATTTATGCCCATACCAACCCCGAGCGCTGCCAGGAGGAGGCCGAACGAATGGTGCTCCTCCTACGAGAAGAGAGAGACTCTCAGGGGCTAGCCAGCACAGCGTTGATAGGACCCTCCCCCGCTCATACCCAGCGGATCCGCGGCCGATACCGCTGGCAATTGATTATCCGAGGCTCCGACCCGATGTCCATCATCTCCAAAGTGCCCATCCCGCAGGGTTGGATCGTAGATATTGATCCTGTGGGGCTGGCCTGAATCCCTCTGAGTTGAAACCCTGTGCCGTTGAATCCCTCTGAGTTGAAACCCTGTGAGTTGAAACCCTGTGAGTTGAAATCCTGTGCCGTTGAATCCCTCTGAGTTGACAGTCTACCGCCCGCTACTTATAATTGATAATTGAGGTTATAGGTTATAGGTCATAGGGGTACCGCGTAACCCCCATTACCCATTACCTGAGAATTTGCGATGGCCATATTGCCCATATTGCGGTTCGGAAACCCCATTCTGCGCCAGAAATCAAAGCGCGTCAGCAGTATTGATGGAACGATACAGGAACTCATTGACGATATGATCGAGACTATGCGAGACGCCAGTGGAGCTGGACTTGCCGCCCCCCAGATTGGCAAGCCGCTGCGGGTGATCGTCATCGGGTTACCGGGGGAAGAGCCGTTCGCCCTGATAAATCCCCAGATCGTGAAGAAATCGGGCGAAAGGGATGTCGTAGAGGGGTGCCTCTGCCTCCCTGGATACAGAGGGGAGATGAAGCGCGCCGTCTCGGTTACTGCAAAAGGGCGTGACCGTCACGGTAAGGAAGTCCGCGTGAAGGCTGAGAAGCTCCTGGCTCAAACCCTGGAACATGAGATAGATCATCTCAATGGCGTATTGTACATCGATCACCTGCAGGGCGAAGACAGCCTTTACAAGTTACATCAGGGGGATCCCCCCTGAACCCCCCCTCTGTCACTACACAGCGTACTACTCAAGCGCCGCAGCTATTTCCTCAATGGTCTTCCGTGCCCGCTGCATATGGCGCTCCTCGGTATGGGTCTGTCCGACGCAGAGCCGAAGCGTGATCCGGTCATTTAGAGTTGTATGGGTCAAATACAATTTGCCGCTTCGGTTAATGCGGTCCAGGAGTTTCCGGTTGATCTCATCTCCACCCCGGTGTCGGAAGCAAACGAGATTCAATGGTGCAGGGGCAGCAATCTCGAAACGGTGCGACTCCTCGACCCACCGGGCAAAATCCTGAGCCAGCTCAACGTGGCGCCTTATGTGAAAGCGCAAGCCCTCGATTCCGTAATAGCGAATAACGAACCACAGCTTCAAGGAACGGAAGCGCCTTCCAAGAGGGATATGCCAGTCCCGATAGTCGATCACAGCCCCGGACTCCGTGGCCTTATTGCGCAGATATTCCGGCAGCACGCTCAGGGTCTTGATCAAAGACCCCCGGTCAGCAACGTAGAAACAATCGCAATCGAAGTTGGTGAACATCCACTTGTGAGGGTTAAAGCAATAGCTATCGGCCAGCCCTATCCCGGCATGAATGTAGCGATACTCAGGGCAGAGGGCAGCAGTGCCGGACATTGCGGCATCAACGTGAAACCAGATACCCGCATTACGGCAGATCCGACCAATCTCCGGCAAGGGGTCTATTGCATTTGATGAAGTGGTGCCCACGGTAGCGCAGACGAAGCAGGGAATCAGGCCAGCATGTCGGTCCTGCTCGATCTGTCTGGCAAGAGCGTCGGGACGAAGGGCAAAGCGATTATCCACCTCGATCAGTCTGAGGTTCTGGCGGCCCAGTCCGGCGATCTTGACCGCTTTTTCGATAGAAGAGTGGGCCTGAGTAGAGGCATAGGCGACCAGACGCCCATCGCAGCCATGCTGGTTGCTCCCGAAGTCGGTAGCGCGCTCGCGAGCTGCCAGGAGTGCGCATAATGAAGCACTGGAAGCGGAATCCTGAATTACCCCGCCACCGGAGCCGGTCGATTTGAACTTCGATGGCAGGTCAAGCATATCTACAAGCCAGTCCAGCACATGTGTCTCCAGCTCGGTGCAAGCCGGACTCGTAGCCCAGAGCATTCCTTGAATTCCGAGCCCCGCCGAAAGCAGTTCGCCCAGTATTGCCGGACCCGAAGCATTTGCGGGAAAGAAGGCAAAGAAGTTTGGCGACTGCCAGTGGGTCACCCCGGGAAGAATCAGCGTTTCCATGTCCTGGAGAATGTTTTCAAAGGCTTCACCATGGAGGGGTGGGCTGGGAGGGAGTGAACCTCGAATTTGCCCCGGTTGAACCTGGGACAGAACCGGAAAGGACTCGATGCGCTCGTAATAATCGGCGATCCAATCCACCACCGCTCGGCCGTAGTGGCGGAAATCCTCCGGGGTCATGTGGAAGCCCTTCTCATTAGACATCTCTCCTCTCCTTTGTATAGAACTATGCACTCAAGGAGCACCTGTTTGGCGCGTCGAACCGCTCCATCCATCAGGATCACAAACCTCCCCGGCGATCCTCTTCATTGCGTCCAGCCCCATGAACTCCTCCAGTTCCAGCCCAATCCGGTGACAGAGAGCAATTCGTTGTCGATATTCAATAACTCCCTCTGGTAGCATGATGGACACTACGAAGGTTATTTTCTAGGGGGAGAGACAGCGGTCATGATCTCTTCGTATTCGGGAGCGAGGGCTAGTTCGTAAACCTTAGCATTAGCCTCGACCAGTGTCCGGGTTTCGGGATGATCCAGGATGTCCTCTACTCTCCCGCCACCAATATGCACCCCGGGACGCAGTTTGCTCAACCTTTCCTTGTAAGCTTGCGGTGTGGTGATCATTGTGCCTCCTGCGCAAGATTTCTCCGCGTTCTTCTTGGAACGGATGTTCCAGCACGTATCTGTGAAAATCATCGAACCAGATACGAAATTGCCCTTTCAATCCTTACGAAATCCATCATGTAGTCATGTATTCCCGAATCTGGCGAGCCCCTCGAAATGGAACATCCGTTGGAATGAATAATCTTGGGGGGAATACTTGCCCCCATTATGGCATTCCGCAGAGGGAATGTCAACGGCGCATTGACCTTGCCCGAGTCTCCCACAGGACTCCCAAGAGGTCGAGCACAAACTCTTTACTTTGCCTCTTTGATGGTTTATGATGATTGACAGATCTCGAAGCCGCGGTATTGTGGGGAGGAAGCTTAGCGAACGTCATCCACATATCCTAGCACGGCCTGCGGCCGCAACCAAAACATATGAAAGTGGCCCATCCATGTGATATAGAAGGTGTCCGATAACTCGATAAATTTGTCCTTTTTGAATCTGGACATGGTCACCGCTCTGAATCTGACGGCTTAGGGTCTGCAACAGAATAACTTGACCATTTCTCGTGTTCCTGCTATAAATAAAGCATGGATACGGAA
>QLUL01000014.1 GCA_018725425.1 Chloroflexota bacterium | reverse complement strand
ATATTTTTGAGATTGTGCTCCCGAGCACCCTTGATGAATATAGACTCGAGTGGCATGATCGTGTCGGTAATCTCGTTTCAGCAGAGAGCAGGAACTCTCGGCGGGACACCATTCTCACCTTGAACCGCCGAATTTGGCTTCAGCCCGCAACGCAAATGCGCTGTTATCCGAAGTTGCCGGTTGTTGTCTAAAGGCTAATCGTAGGCTTTCGCCGCCATCTTAATGTAGCAGTCTGGTTCTTCAGCCTTGTGCTGAATAGCAAAGAACCGCCGTTCGATTTCTTTGAGCACTACAGCATCGTAGTAAATCATTCCGCAGTTGAGACAAATCTCAACTGGGGTGTTGGGAACCAGCAATTACTCACCTTTGTGACTGTAGAGGTACTCGATTCTGCGTTCCTCATAGCGGTCACTCCCGCAGAAATTACACCGCACTTCCCTCATTGGCTTTACCTCCTCGTGTCCAAGGGTCAATGAACTTCGGTGGGCGTGAACTTTCGCTTTGATCGCTTCAATATCCATGATCCATGCTTCAACCGGCAATTTCGCCTAACGGTTTGCTGTATATGAAGTTGGCGACCTCGTCGCCAATTTGGGCAAGCGTAAAGCGAGCGATATACCCGCTGTTAGGTGAAGCCGTCTATCCGATTTAATACTCTCCAATAAATATCATCAAATTGTACAGGCGTAATGTTGCCGTTATATTCTTCCCTAATAAATTTGCGGACGATTCTCTGAATTGCCATATAGGTGGTGCTATCTACCTGTTTTACTGTAGTGGGCCATCGCTGAATATCTTCAGGGTATTCTTTCTTAAGCATGGCCATCATCTTTGTGTCCACTGCTGCATTCAGCCATTTCGAAATTTCTTGAGATTTTTCGCAGTTTGGCAAATGAGAATAGTAAACAGCGACTTTTAGGGCTACATCAAAGGTTTTTGCAATTTGACCGTAACTTGCAGGAGCGGCCTCTTTTATAATTCGTCCATTCCTCTTTCCTTCTGCTAAGACTATGTTTTCAATTCCCCATTCACAAAAGTTTGAATGGATCTTAATAAAATGTTTTTCAGACTTTACTTCAAATACATTTCTTGCTTCAGCAAGTATTTTTTGATGAAGGGTTTCCTTTGAGCCTTTCTTGAATAGACGTATCATGGCAGAGAAAGTTAGCCCCATATCGATTATATTTCGTAACCTAGTTTCTTCCTGGGTCACTTTAGATTGATCCTTCATATGATTTCTCTCCTCATGACGGTTTCACTTAACACCTTATATCGGCCGGCTTCAATAACTTCACCCACTCTATCTACTAATTCAGCCATTTTTATTAAGGGAAGCTTGAGGGGGCTTTGCCCCTTTTGGAATTAAGGCTTCAGCCTTTCACCAGACAAATGAAACCCTGAAGGGTTAATTCCGTGCCAAAAGTCACTCCAGTACCGCTCTGACCCTGAAGTAGCCGCCCTCCTGGCGTGGGGCATTGGCCAGAATCTCGTCCTGGGGGAGGGAAGGCGCTACCTTATCATCGCGAATTACGTTCTCCATCTCGATCACATGAGCGGTGGGAAGAATATCGGTGGTATCCACTTCCTGAAGGATATCAAAGTTCTCCATGATATCGGATAGTTGGGACTGGAATCTCTCCGTTTCCGCTTCGCTGAGCCCCAGTCTGGCGAGCCGAGCAATATGTTCTATTTCTTCGCGACCCAGCTTCATCTGGTAACCTCCGAATTTCAAAATGCAAAGGGCAAATCGAAATGAGTTTATTGAGTTTATTGAGTTGGGGATGGGGCGGGGAACTCAACAAACTCAACGAACTCAACTAATACCCACCAAGAAGTAATTTTGCAATTTACATTTTAGTATTTTCATTTTGCATTTACCCGAACGTTAGTGAGGGTTATGTCCCGCTCTCCCAGCTCTCCAGGTATTTCCGCTGTTCAGCGGTCAGGGTATCAATGGTGATTCCCATAGAGAGGAGCTTGAGCCGGCCGATTTCACGGTCAATGTCCTTCGGGACGGGATAGACTCCGGGCTCAAGTTCCTTGCCATTCTTCACTATATATTCCACCGAGAGTGCTTGATTGGCAAAGCTCATGTCCATAACGCTCGCCGGATGCCCTTCGGCGGCGGCCAGATTGATGAGCCGACCCTCTCCCAGGAGGAATAACCGTCGGCCATCATCCATGGCGTATTCATCGACGAAGGGGCGCAGACGCCTCTTCCCCCTGGCCAGGCTCTCCAGCGCGGGGATGTTGATCTCAACGTTAAAGTGCCCGCTGTTGGCCATGATGGCCCCGTCCTTCATTAGCAGAAAATGATCTCGGTCGAGGCCGTTTAGCCCGCCGGTTACCGTAATGAAAATATCACCCAATTTGGCGGCCTCGCTTGAGGTCATGACCTGATAGCCCTCCATCACCGCTTCCAGGGCTCTGATGGGATCAATCTCGGTCACTATCACATGGGCACCGAGTCCTCTGGCTCGCATGGCAATCCCTCGTCCGCACCAGCCATACCCAATCACAACTACCCTTTTCCCCGCCCAGAGGATATTAGTCGCCCGGGTGATCCCATCTATGGTGCTCTGTCCGGTGCCGTATCGGTTATCGAAGAAGTGCTTGGTGTCGGCATCATTTACCGAGATAATAGGATACCTCAGCCGGCCTTCAGCTTGAAGGCTCCGCAGCCGGATGATCCCGGTGGTGGTCTCCTCAGTGCCACCCAGTATACCGGTTATAAGATGCTGACGCTCCTTGTGAATGCTGGCCACCAGGTCGGCCCCGTCATCCAGGGTGATCTGAGGCTGATGATCCAGCGCCGCGCTTATGTGCTGATAGTAGGTTTTCTCATCTTCACCCTTGATGGCATAAACCGGAATGCCGAATCCCACCAGGGCAGCAGCCACGTCGTCCTGCGTGCTCAGCGGGTTGGAGGCGCAGAGAGCGACATCGGCTCCCCCATCTTTAAGCGCCAGCGCCAGGTTGGCCGTCTCGGTGGTGATATGGAGGCACCCCGAGATTCGTATCCCTTCCAGTGGCTTCTCCCTGGCGAATCTCTCCCGGATAGACCAAATCACCGGCATCTCACGGGAGGCCCAGTCGATGCGCACCTCCCCCTCCTTTGCCAGTGAGAGGTCTTTGATATCATAGTCGAGGGTATTATACATTTGGTTCCGTCCTTTCTTCATATGTTGGGTTCCATCTGAATTGCTTCCGGAGATTAGTTATTATAGCACCTACGAAGCTCTGGCGTCGTCCCATGGCTTCGACGAGCAGACAGTCATCCCGGAATCCTAACCCGGCATAGGCCTTCACGGTGGGCAAGTCCTGAGGCTCTACGTTAAGCACCACCTCGGTGCAATAGTCGAACAGGTCGGCGACAACGGCGCTGGCGCATATAGCGGCTAGTCCTTGATTGCGATACGCCGGATGGGTCAGAACGTTCTCCAGATAAGCGATGCCATAGGTCGGGGAGATGAGATGGGTACCTGCCACGGCGACGAGCCGCCCGTCACGGTAGGTGCCATAGAACACCCCTTTCCCCATTTGACGAGGGAAGAAGACCTTGCTAGGTGACTCACAAAGCCTATTCGATTTCTTCACCTGAGCCGCCCTCAGCCGTATCGCCTCCTCCCTCATGGGGCTAAAGGTCTCCCTGACAGCTATCATGCGCTTCATCAAACAGCGCCATTCGAGCTCATAATGCTTTTCGATGGCATCCAGATGCCGAGGCTGGCAGGTGATGAAAGCCTCGCCGGGAAGCGGTATCGAATCAAGGAGACAATTCAGAGTGGCTTCGTTGCCCAGGGTCAGGATATAGCTCGGCGACATGCTCCTGGAGATCAGGCAGAGAGCGAAGTTCTCATGGTGTATTGCCACAAACCACTTCGAGACCCTCCAAAAGTCTGGCTCGAGGTGAGCGATGGCCGCAGCGCAGTAGCTGCGCTCCCGCTCCAGATAGGAGAGTATCTCCGATCTATCGCTCAATCTCCTTACGCCGGGCCAGGAACTCTTGAGGCTGTCCGAAAACTCCAATTTCAAAAACTCATCTCCCACTTTGCCCTTAAAAAGGGGCTAATTTCACATGAAACTTCCCACATTGAATCCAAAATCAGGCCTCATGCAGGAGCAATTCCCCACTTTGGGCGAAATGTCCTTAGTTTTTGGACACCCTCTCTTATAGATCCCCTTCTTTCCGGGTCTCTGCACTGGCTTGTGGGTAGGGGAGGCTGTGGCCTCCTCATCGCTCTTCATTTATTTATTTCAATCTACGCCCCCGCGCGGGGGCGAACTGCTCCGCAACCCAACCTGGTATGTCCAGCGTGCCGATGAGGACCGGTTGTTGGTGGCAGTCGCTGCCGCCGGTCATGATCAGGCTGTGCTTCCCGGCGAACTCGATATAATGCTGTGTCGCCTGCGCATCGTGCCTTGAATGCCAGCACTCAACGCCATTAATGTAGTCCAGCATATGCTCTTCGATGATCCTTGTTTGAGCCTCCAGATCCCGCGTTATGCTTACCAGTGATGTTCCGTTCGGATCGTTGGGATGTGCTAGAACGAGTATGCCGCCCGCATCCCGGATCAGCCTTGACGCCTCGGCAAGCGAGAGGGGATACTTGGGGACATTACATTTGACCAGATACTTATCAAAGGCTTCCTGCTTGTCCTTAACGATCCTCTTCTTGATCAGGTAATTCGCAATGTGCGGTCGGCCGAACACGCCGTCAACGCTACCCTGAATTTTCCTGAGGTCTTCCTCAGTGAACCTCTCCATGCCCTCCTTATCGAACTCGGCATTAAGGTTTTCCAATATCTGGCGTGCTCGTTTCTCCCGATGGCTCTTCATCACCTGAAGCTTACTCTTCAGCTCATGATTGTAGATATCGTATCGATACCCCAGGAAATCCAGTGAGACGGGTTTGCCTCCAGGATGATCTCCGTAGTCAGGGTCGTCCCTGACCCCGACGGCAGATTTGCCTCCAGTATACTGAAAGGTGACATTCAACTCTACGCCGGTAATATACGAAATTCCATGCGCTCTCGCCAGGGAGATCGCCATCGCCTGACAGTCCACCGAATCGTGGTCGGTGATGGAGATCAGCTCGACCCCCCTTGATTTTGCCTCCTCAAAGACCTCCTCGATGGAGAGATTACCATCGGAGCAGGTCCTGGTATGGATTTGCAGGTCTATCTTCACTTATTTCCGAAGCACTTTACGAAACACATTCTCGTCAATACCAGCTTGCCTTAGCATCTCGTAAAATGTTCCAGGCGGGATATCCCTTTTGCCTTTATGACCGATTCTCACCTGAAGAACAGTGCCGTTTCCCAAGATTCTTTCCCAGGTCTCGTGTTTCCTACTTCTGATAAGTTCAAAGCCAAGGTTGCGCAATACATAGCGCATATCCCTATACGTGTAGATGGCCATATCGTACCCCAACGAGTTCCATGATTTCCCATTCGTCTCGGCATCCGATAATTCTATCCACGTACGGCTTATGGTGAGCTCTGTTGGGGCTTTTCAGGTATATTTCCTCCCGTGATCTGTAGTCTCTTGCATATTCCCCTATGAGTTCAACCATAGCCTTCAATGCCTCCTCTTTGGTGTCCATCTCGGTAACAAGGTCTAATTCAGGGCACCTGGCCATGTATCTCCCGCTATCTTTGATAATGAGAATTGTCAAGAGCGAGACACTGGTGACTGCACTGGGGGGATTTTCCTTAGTCGCTGTAGTGCTGATCATAATATATATGCTCCCTTGTGGAGTGGGGTAAACAGATCAAGGCATCTTTCTCACGCCGATGATGTACCATTCCTCAGGCGGGTCGTACCGGGTATCGACGGTGAAATGGATGATACTTAGATTGGGATACAACTGCTTGAAATCATCGAGATCGACAGCCTCGAACCTTGCTTTGTTGTTGAAATAGGCCTGTTCGGTGAGGGCGTTCGATTCATAGTCCTCCTTTGTCCGCCTCAGTATCCGGGCAATGGATACCTCCTGCGGGCAGGTCGTCTGCATGATGACGAACGTCCGATGATGTTTGGCGGCGATCTCCGCGGCACGCCTGCGCAGCGACTGGGTGACGAAGGTGGCATCGAGTATCACGCCATCGCCCCTTGGAGTCTGGAGTCTGGAGTCTGGAGACTGGAGTCCCTCTCCCCCTTGACTCTCGACTCTCGACTCGGCACGCCGGAATACCTCATCGTAGACCTTCTTGCGCTTGCCCATATCCGAGGCCACTTTTTCATCGAAGACGTCCTCACCCTTGAGCACTTCCAGTCTGACAAGATCGCTTCGGATGATGGGGTAGCCCTTGATCTTCGATACTTCCTCAGCCGTCTCGGTCTTCCAGCTACCGGGAAGGCCACAGGTGATGAGCAAGATTCCGGGTTCCAACCTACTTATGAATTCGGCAAACGGTTCTCGCAATTGATAGCCCCCGTATCATGATCCGCATAGTAGCATAAATCCCGCTGTCATACCACTTGAAAGGATCGTCCCATTGGTCGAAAACTTGCTGTTTCTTGACGCTCCAGTTTTGCCCTGATGCTCTCGAATTGCCTGACAGTTTCCTGGGAATACAGGCGCTCCCCGCAGTGGAGACAAACCTCGGCATGCACTCTCAGGATGGCCGTATGAATGCCTCCTCGCAGTAGCTTCTCAACTTCCTTCTCGACCAGGTCAGCCCCGCAGATCGGGCACTTCTCAAATGGCATCATCATCATTTCCTCCTTTGCCGCCAATTGATCCACAGATCGGGATCAGGTCGATAGACCGTGATAAGGGCAGCCCACTGATTATTGTCATTATACGCCCAGACACTATGTACAGCGTCACCACTGAACGTTTGGCCATATATTAAACAGCTTGGATAAGGTTTATCAGTGGGATAGTGCTGGATGATTTCGCCATGAAGAACGGAGAAGTAGACCTCATCAAGCGATAGGTTGTCAGCTTGAGCTTCCTCATCAGCGTGATCGGTGATGCGAACTCGACTTGCATGGATTGCTTCGATAATGTCAGAAATTTTCACGGCTATACGCGCCCAGTCAAAGCACTCTTTGCCTTTTGTTTAACGAAGCAATTCCCCCTCACTCGCCCCTCAACGTATACGACTCCGCTAGCTCGAAGTACCTCCTGGCGATCCCCAGAACCTGGCCCTTTTCCTCGTCCGAGATATGCGGGTCGTCGAGCTTAAAGCTTTCCACCTTTCCCCTCACATAGGCCCGATAACAGCGGTAGAAGTTGAGCATTTGCTGCAGTTCCCGATCGCCGGATAGCGCAACGTAGCTATCGACAAAATGCCTCGAGAGATGGGGATAACCATGCACATCCAGGTCCATGGCCAGAAAGGCAATCTCACTGGCTACATCGCAGTACCTGAAGCGGTCGTTGAATTCGATGCAATCGAAGATATAGACTTCGTTGCCAAAACAAATGTGTGCCGAGTGCAGATCCCCGTGGCAGTCCCTTATCTTGTCCTCCCTCATGCGCTGCTTGAATAGCGGGGTTTGTCTGTCTATAAAGCTTGCGGTGTAAGACTTTATACCCTCATAGGTTTCCGGGGAAAGGGACACCTTTATATATTTTGTCGTTTGAGCGAAGTTCTCGTCCATGTTCTGGACGATGGTCTCGATATCGCCGTACCTCGATATTTCTTCATCGCACCTGGAAGCCTGGTGGAACTCGACCAGCTTCCGTGCTACCTCCACCAGCATTGCGGGGGTCGCCTGATTTCTGGCAAGGAGCTTATCCAGACAGCGTTCCCGCGGGAGCTGACGCATCTTCACGGCGTATTCTACAACCTCGCCGGTGCCCTCCACGGAGAACCGCCCCTCATTTTGAGTCACCTCAACTACCCCGAGGTAGACCCCCGGGGCGAGGCGTCTATTGAGCTTCACCTCTTGCTGGCAGTAAAAGCGCCGCTTCTCCAGGGTACTGAAATCGAGGTAGCCGAGATCGACCGGTTTCTTGATCTTGTAGGCGAAGTCACCAATGAGGAAAACGAAGGACATCTGCGTCTGTATCAGATCGACATGCCGGGGATTCTCTGGATAGGCGTCTCCCTTCAGCAATGCCTGAACCAGCGGTGGTAACTGCGCCATTATTTTAGTGATTGGTGACTCACTATTGACTACTCACCAGATGCCTTTCCGGCCTTCCTCTTCTCCTCGATTTTCTTCTTCCTGCGGCGATGCTTGAGACTGGCTACCCTCTTTGTTTTATTCATATACCCAACCTTTCATTTTCGTCGAGGTCAGGGACGACCTCGACTACGAGTTAGTCTATTCCTCCAGACTAAAGGTCGCGGTCACACGCTCACCGGCCGAGAACTTGTCTCCGGGGATAACCGCATGGCCTAATTTGACTCTCTTGCCGATCATATCCATGGTGGCTTCATCGCAGTTTACACCAATGATGTTGCCCATGAGCCACGGGCCTTCGTCAAGCTCGACGATGCCGACAACGTATGGGGCCTGAAATCCTTCTGACGCCACCCGGATGACGGTGAAGGTTCTGATCTCTCCCTTGCCGCTGAGTTCGACGATGCCCACTTCCTCGCCGGCACACTCGATACACACCTTCTTCGGGGGCACGGTGTAGCCACCGCAAGCATTGCATTTGAGTCCCATCAGCCTGTTCTCTCTCAGCGCACCGGTATACGCCTTGTGAGTCAGTTTATATTCCATTCTCCCCTCTCTTCCCTCTGTGTCCTCTGTGGCTACTTCGGCGTTTACCAGCCCCTCTTCAGGATTATGTTGCATACTGTGCCGGCATCGCCGCCCAGGGTATCGGTCATGCCTATTCTTGCGCCGTCCACCTGCCGCTTTCCGCATTCACTCCGAAGCTGCTTTACCACTTCGTATACCTGAGCAGCACCGGTAGCCCCTATGGGATGACCCTTGGCCTTAAGACCACCGGAGGGATTGATGGCGATCTTGCCGCCGATCTCGGTCTCGCCCCGCTCCACCGCCCGGCCTCCGTGGCCGAACTCAAAGAATCCGAGGCACTCCATAGACACAATCTCAGCAATGGTAAAGCAATCATGGAGCTCGCAGAGGTCAACGTCCTGTGGCTCAATGCCCGCTTGAGCATAGGCTTGCTTTGCCGATAGGATTCGAGATTTCATCTGGGTGAAGTCCTTCTGATCGGAGAGAGAGCCGACGGAACACTGCCCCACGCCAGCTATCAGAACAGGCTTATCGGTCAATGTCCTGGCCTTGTCACCGGATACCAGTACCACTGCGGCTGCACCATCGGTGAAGGGGCAGCAATCGTAGAGTTGCAAGGGATCGGCGATCAGTGGATTCGCCTTGATGTCACGAAGGAACTCCATCTCATCCGCCCAGGTGGGAACCGACTGACCCTTTTGGGTTGCTCTAGCTATCCGTGCCTCCATGAGGTCTCTAATGGTTGCCTGGAACTGAGCCTTGGGATTGAGCTTGCCGTTCCGATGGTTCTTGATGGCTACCATTGCCATTTGCTCCTTGAGTTTGGCGAGTGGTATCCCATACTTATGGGAGTAGAGGTGAGCCAACAGAGCGAAGACCCCGGGAAAGGTGATCCCCGCGGGGCCCTCGTAGTAGCTATTGCTACACATGGCAAAGGCCCGCGTTGCGGCGGGGGTGTCCATCGCCAAAACCCTCTCGGTCCCACCGGCGAGCACGATGTCATAATACCCCGAAGCTACCCACATGAAGGCATCCCTGACCGCCACCGAGCCGCTAGCACAGGCACCCTCGAATCTAGTGGTGGGGATATTGGGGATTCCTATATCAGCGGCGGCGAATGGGGCCATGTTTACCTGGCCCTCTTCATGCGAGCCAAACACGTTGCCGAAGAAAAGTGCCTGGATATCCTTCGGCTTGAGATTCGACTCGTTTATAGCTTCCATGGCAGCCTCAGAGAACATCTCGATGTTGGTGTTTTCCGAGACGCCGAACTTGGTCATTCCCACGCCAACTACTGCAACCTCTCTTATCTCTTCCTCCTTTCAGTTGTAAACGCCTGAACTCCCTCGACACCTCGGCCGTCAACTCCAGGGCCCGCTCCGCTGACCGGGGCGAGATCGAGCCCAGGCCGCAGGACGGGGTAATCAGGCTTTGTTCCCATAATCTATCATAACCGATGCCACTCTCTGAAAGCAAGCCCATCAGCTTCTCCAGACGCCCCAGTAGCTTCGAGGCGGTCTCATCAGACAGCATCGCCTCATCGCTGGGGACGATTCCCCAGGCCAGCACACCACCTCGATCGATGAAGGCCTTGATTTCAGCGGGATATAACGTCAGCGACTCACCGTAGTTGTAGGCATCGAAGCTGAGGATATCGATGGTCGTATTCATCAAGACGGGCCAGTCGGCATTTCCACAGCAATGGATTCCTTTGAGTCCACTCAGGCCACCCAGTGTCTCATCGATGAGACTGATGACCATATCAGTCGAAACCGCCACAAATGCCGAACCCAACGAGGCAAGATATGGCTCGTCGATGAAGATAATGGTATTGGATGAAAGTCTGGATAGCTCCCTCTCCTGCCACCTGGCCTTTAAGGCGAGGTGTTTGGCCAGGGCATCGGCGAGGGCATCATCATACAGGATGGGACGGCGATTCTGGTCGGTGACCATCAGTCCGAAGCTGACAGGCCCAATCACCTGCCCTTTCACGGCGTAGATACGAGTTCCGAGTTCCGAGTTCCGAGTTCCGAGGGGGAAGGTCTCGGTACTCAGTACTCGGTACTCAGTACTCAAATGGGAGAGAAACTGCTGGAGTCCGAGGGCATATTCCGGGCTTACGGCACCGAGTTCTGAGTGTCGAGTGCCGAGTGCCGAGCACCGAGTACCGGGTGGGGTGGGGGGTACTCGGTACTCAGTACTCAGTACTCGGTACTCCGTGTAGAGTCTTTCCAGCGGCTCAGAGAGGTCCACCGAGCGGTTGACGTAGATACGCTCGCTCCCCTGAACCAATCCGGGGAAGCCCTCACTAAACTGGGTGTACATGCTCTCCAGGAACGATCGACGGGGGAGTTGCGGCCAGACGGGTATCTCGGGCAGATTCGCCCGAACAATCGAACACGCCTCAACAGGGTCGGTGTGCGGCATGCTGCCGATCGCGGTGGGTAAGCCTCCGGGTTTGAATGTTTTCCGGTTCAATTTCGTGCTCCCTGGATTTATTATTGCAAACACAATTTTCTTCCCCGTGAATTGCAATAATTATCGGCCGAATATCTCCACATCGATTCATGAATGCTAATTGAGTTTCAGCACTATTATAACACTGCCGCAGAGTAGTGCAAAGGAGGCTTTATTGAGGTGGCCCTAAGATTTGCTTACGAGAAAGCAGTTTAAGTCAACGTTTCTGCCGTGGCCGAAGTTGCCGCCGTAATTCGCCGACCAAGACACTCCACTGACAAGTCTCCGCTCGCTTACCTGCACCTCCGCTGACAAAGAAGGCGGGAATTTGGGGCGAAGCCCGGCCACGGCGCGTTAGACGAAGCCGAGCCAGCTTTTGTCACTAAGCAACAATCATATCAAACTCCGCGAGAGGTTTCTCAATGCAAATTGAGCTAACAGGCATGCCAAGCTTTTTGGTTGAAGATAGAGCATTCTTAGCTAGATTATCTTTTTCCTCATCATAGTGAAATGAATCGTCCTCTCATCTTCTTGTATAGGGTAATTTCACATAAATAGCAAATAGACGAACTCAGAGTTCACCTAATCCGCTCTGGTTTGCCAAATGTTAGCATCTCCCGTGGTAGCTGTCAAGCTTATTGCGGGCATGCTTGCGATCCATCAAATGATAAACGCAAAAAGTCGGGCCACCCATTTGCGAGGATCAAACAAAACGCTAAAACGTGACATCCCCGCATGGGTATCATCTCGGTCATACCCTTCCTGCTAACAAACCACTACATGCGGCCCCTTTCTTGACCTGCCTGTGGACACTAATCCGTTGAACAGTTAAACTAGAGACATGGTTCAAACAACGTCCCCCCAATTGATCATGGTAGGGAAACGCAAAATCACCGTTAACGGCCAAATCATTTCCTACATCATCAAGCACAGCGCCAGGGCAAAACACGTCCGGCTCGAGGTGAGACAAGGAACGGGCCTTATAGTAGTGATTCCAAAGTCTTGTAAGATTGAACAAATCCCGGACCTTTTGAAGGCGAAGGGGGACTGGATATTAGACAAGCTCGCAAAGTATGGCGAAGTGCAACCGCTTTGTGCCGACAGGGAAGTCAAAAGTGGCGATGTCATTCCCACCTTGACTACATCATCATTCATGAGCTTGCCCATCTAAAAGAGATGAATCATGAGGCTCTTGCAAAAATCCGTTGGCCGAAGCTGAGATAACGCAACTGCCAGCTTCAGAGAATCCCTTTTGCAAGAGGCTCTCATACAAAGAGATTCTGGGAACTGGTAGCTGAACACTGTCCCCGATGGCGCGAGCACAAGAAATGGCTCAAGGATCACGAGACAGAGCTCGCTGCCAAACTGCTCCCTTAGAAGCAGCGCTGATTAGACAAAAGCGAGGAATGTTGCGTTGATCGCCTCGCATTTTCCCCTGGTTACTGGGATATAGGATGCTTTGCCCGAGTTGGGGATATGCGTTGCAAGGCTCAATTGGAGAGTGCTGCTCAGAGGAAGACGAGAGCGCATCACCAGATTGATATGTCGCAGATTACAGGATTCTCAGATGTCCGGATAGCTGAAGTGGAGTGTAAGTCGGTGCTGAACAAGTCAGCCCTGGCTGACTATACTGTCAACTGCTACGCTGGATGTGAGCATGGGTGCTGCTATTGCTATGCGAGATTTGCCACCAGGTTTTCTCACCCCGGTGAACCCTGGGGGAACTTCGTCGATGTCAAGGTAAACGCGCCCCAGATTCTGGCACGCGAGGTAAGACGAAAGAGGATAGGCACAGTATTCATAAGCTCAGTGTGCGATGGCTGGCAGCCCTGGGAAGCTAGCTACAGACTGACTAGGCAGTGTCTGGAAATATTGCTCCACTACGGCTATCCGTTAACTATTCTCACCAAGAGCACACTGGCAGGTCGTGACCTCGATCTCCTCAGCTCAAAAGTCGGCGTGGACTTCGGGGTTACAATCACCACTCTTGACGAGGAGTTGTGCCGGCTCATCGAACCCGGGGGCTCTCCTCCCATTGAGAGATTGGCTCTCCTAGAAGAGGCCAGGATGAGGGGAGTTAGAACCTATGCCTTTCTCGGACCTTTGCTGCCCTATCTATCAGACATTGAGGGAAGCCTGGTACCGCTGCTAAAGGCGCTCAAGGACGTCGGTGTTGATTACTTCTACATTGATCGGCTTAATCCGCGCTTTGGCGTCTGGGCCTCAGTAAAGAACCTCCTCCAGGAGCACTTTCCTCACCTCATTGGAGAATATCGCAAGATTCTCTTTGACGAGCGTGTCAGGAGGGAATACTCACAGCAGATCATATCCGCGGTCAATCTTTTGGCCAAGAAGCAAGGACTCGATGGCAAGATGAGATTATGTTTCTGGGCTCTTCTCCAAATTTAGTAAAGAGGGGTGATTTTGTTTCATGAAACCTTGAGTTGTTTGAAAATATAATAGCACTAACAATATGGAGATTGTGGGTAACCCGAAGGGTTATCCAAGTATGTGGTTAAGTCGCAGACTTATCCACATACGGCAATATCCACATTGACCCTGGCCACTTTCAGCAATAGATCTCTGGTTTTAACAAGATTCTAGT
>QLUL01000139.1 GCA_018725425.1 Chloroflexota bacterium | reverse complement strand
CGGTTGAAAAGGGAAGGTATGTGAAAATGCTTGCCGATCGAGCTTGCTATTTCTCCCGATTATCTTTGTTATAGATAAGGGATAAGGGGTAATCATTAACACCTAACCCGAACAAGCCGGAACCAAAAAGTTTTCCATTTTGCGCAAGACTTCACTTTTTAGGGACTAACCCTTAGGGCAATATCTAGAAAACCATGGCTAAACGACGACGCATCGTTAAGCGGCCCCGGAGGAACACTAATTTTGCCAAACTTGCCGGTCGAGCGGCAGCGGTAATCGTTGGCGGGCTCGTTGGAATTGCCTTTACCTTCGCCACCGCAGCTATGGCCATCGCGCTTGTATGGCTCACAGTGACGGGGGAGTGGGATGGAATTGTTGAGGCGTGGAACTGGATCATTGCCATAAACCCCACCCTGGCATCTGTGGTGTCCTGGGTTACCGTGGTGGCTTTGATTCTGGCCAACATAGGCTTCTATCACCTTGCATTTCGCCTGTATAAGAGGCGTTAGGCTCCTGTTAGCCACCACATCCATTCCCTCGGTGACCCGCTCGAAGATGGTTTGATAGTTACCGAGTTTAGGCTATCCGAGTCGGGCCGTTTCCTCAGCGACAAGTTCATCATCCAGCTTGGTGAAGAGTGGTTCCGGTAAGGCCAGAGCCTGCCCGGTCAACGGGAAAGTGAAACTCCAGCCAACATCCTCAACGCTTCCGCCAGAGCCGAGAAGGCGGTGAAGCTTCTCCGAGCTGAAGGGCAGGAAGGGAGACAACACCGTCCGGAGGCAGGAAACAGCTCCAAGTGCCACTCCAACGGTCTGCGCCGCGGCGTCTCTATTCTGCTTGATCGCCTTCCAGGGAGCCTTCTCATCGAGGTAGCGATTGGCCTCCTGTGCCAGGGAAAATGCTGCCTTTATGGCCTCCTTGAAATGGCAGTTGCTGAGAGGCTCGCCGACGCTATCCAGGGTATCCCTCGCCTTGCTCAGTAGCGCGTTGTCGCTGAGATCGAGCTCCCCCAGCGCAGGTACATGGCCATCAAAATTACGATAGGTGAAGCTGAGCACACGGTGCGCCAGATTGCCGTATGTGGCTACCAGCTCGTCGTTGTTGCGCCGCAGAAATTCCCTCCACGAGAAGTCGGTGTCGCCGGTCTCCGGCATATTGACCGAGAGTATGTAGCGAAGCGGATCGGGGTCGTAGCGTTTCAGATAGCCGGGAAGCCAGACCGCCCAGTTGCGGCTGGTGGAGAACTTCCTCCCCTCCAGGGTGAGGAACTCGTTGGCGGGAACATCGTAGGGCAGGTTCAGTCCCCCATATCCCAGGAGAATCGCCGGCCAGATGAGGGTGTGAAAAGGGATGTTATCCTTGCCGATAAAATAGTATGCCCTGGCATCTCCGGTCCAGAACTGGCGCCACAGCTCGCTGTCTCCATTGATCCTGGCCCATTCCTTGCTCGCCGAGAGATATCCGATCACCGCCTCAAACCAGACGTAAATGCGTTTGTTCTCGAATCCGTCCACCGGCACGGTGACGCCCCATTCGAGGTCACGGGTGATCGCCCGGTCCCGAAGGCCTTCCTCGATATATCTCATAGTAAAATTGGCGACATTCGATCTCCAATGAGTCTGCGCCCTGGCCCACGATTCAAGCCGGTCGCTGAACCTTGAAAGTCGCAGAAAGAAGTGTTCCGAAATTCTGATCTGGGGAGAGGCGCCGCATATGCTGCATCGAAAGCCGTATAGTGTGCTGATGGTCTTGCCGCACTCGTCGCACTGGTCTCCTCTGGCAGCGGGGAAGTGACAATAGGGGCATTCGCCCTCAAGGTAACGGTCGGGAAGATAGCGATCGCACTGAGGGCAATATGCCGAGGGCATGGTGTCTTTGAATATGCAATCGTTATCCCGGAGGGTAAGAAAGATATCGTGAACCACCTCGGCGTGGTTAGGGGTGTGGGTAGTGGTGAAAAGATCGAAGGAAATGCCCAGCTTCTGCCAGGATTCCAGGAATCCCTGGTGGTTCCTGGTTGCCACCTCCTCAGGACTGACTCCCTCCCTTTCGGCGCTGATGGTTATGGGTGTGCCGTGCATATCGCTGCCGGAGACCATCAGGACGTGGTTGCCCTTCAGGCGATGGTAGCGGGCGAAGATGTCGGCGGGGAGATAAGCCCCGGCGATATGTCCCAAATGCAGTGGCCCATTGGCATACGGCCAGGCAACAGCAACAAGAATATGCTGGGGCATAACAAGTGTATTTTAGCACAAATTTGCCACGGATGCGAATTCCGCGTCGTCGGGCTCAGGGACGAGCCTGACGACGTAATCAAGTACTCTGGGTCGTCTCTGACCCAGAGCTGCGCCGTCGAGGTCAGGAGCGACCTCGACTACAGAGGTTGATTCCCCGTTGAGTTCCTGGAACGGGTTTGTTATAATCCTTACCAGGGGGTGGTCGCAAGTGACACTGGCCGGACGGCACCTGATCTCCATTAACGATTTCTCCAACGAGGAGATAGAGGCGGTTCTGAACTTGGCCGATGAGATGAGCTCCGCCCTTGAGAAGGGGAAGAGGTTGGAGCTTTGCCAAGGGAAGGAGCTCTACACCGTATTCTATGAGCCGAGCACCCGCACCAGAAGCTCGTTTGAAACAGCGATGCACCGACTTGGCGGTACAGTTGTGAGCCATGCCGAGGCCCAGGTGACCTCCTCGGTTGCCAAGGGCGAATCTATTGCCGATACCATCAGAGTGCTCGAAAGATATGCGGACGTTATCGTGATGCGCCATCCGCTCGACGGTTCGACCAGGCTCGCTGCCGAACACTCATCGGTTCCGGTAATCAGCGGTGGCGACGGGGCCCACGAGCACCCGACTCAGACTTTGCTCGATCTGTACACCATCAGGAAGGAGAAGGGGGCCATCAGGGGTAAGAGCGTGGCCCTATGCGGCGACCTGCGCCACGGTAGAACGGTGCATTCGCTGGTCATCGCCCTCGCCAGATTCGAGGCCAAGATAACCTGCATCGCTCCCCCGGACTTCGGACTGCCGGATCATATCCGAGACATCCTCAAGGCTTACAGGTGTAAGCTCACGGAATACGAATCACTGGAAGATATAGTTGCTGAAGGTTCATTGGTGCTACATCAGCCAAGAGTCGAGAGTCGAGAGTCGAGAGTCGAGAGTCGGGGAGGGCGGGGGACTCCAGAGCGAAGCGTCTCCAGACTCCAGACTCCAAACTCCAGACTCCAGACGGGGTTCATGAGTTTCTTGCTCGAGAACCTCGATGTGCTCTACTTCACCAGACTTCAGCGAGAGCGACTTCCCACCCGGGAAATCGGTGGTGCTGCCGAGGAGAGCTATCGGATCAATCGGCAGTTGCTGGAGAAATCGCGGGATGATGCATTGATCATGCATCCGCTGCCCCGTACAGGCGAGCTGGCCTATGAAGTGGACCATGATAAGCGAGCGGCCTACTTCAGGCAGGCCGGATATGGGGTACCAGTCAGGATGGCCTTGATTGCTCTGCTGCTGGGAGCGGTGGAGGCCAGGGTGAGCGAGGGGCCAAAGGAGACTAAACTAGCAAAGGATGTGTGTGGCGTCCGGTGTCTCAACCCACGCTGTGTTACCAATGCGGAATGCTATGCCGCGGCGAAGTTCTACCAGGTCAATCCACAACTCCTGAGGTGTTACTACTGTGACTGGATGGTGCGAGTGGTATAGTGATGCTGGATTGGATTGACAGGTTTCTTTTTCCCGTGTTATAATTGCTGACAGAAATGAATATACTCCCCTTTCGCTTACATTATGTCGAGTCAAAGTAATTATGTGTGGGCTTGCTAAAGTCAAGGGCAT
>QLUL01000138.1 GCA_018725425.1 Chloroflexota bacterium | reverse complement strand
TCATCCAGGCTTATCTTGCATTAGAAATCGATACTCTCTCCAGGCTAGTCTTGTATTGGAAGAGACTTATATATCGGCTCAAACGATGGCCATCTCTATGCTATCGGTGCTGCCGAGGGCGAGTTGAGGTGGAGATACCGGACAGGAAGCAGGGTTCATTCCTCCCCGGCGATCTCCGACGGTGTGGTGTATGTCGGGTCCGAGGATGGCTATCTCTATGCCCTGGATGCCGGCGATGGGCAACTCCGGTGGAGATACCAGACGGAAGACGAGATCCGTTCTTCCCCCATCGTATTTGAGGGGACGGTTTACATTGGGTCGAAAGATGGCTACCTCTATGCCATAGACGCCCCAACCGGAAATCGGTGGTGGCGGTTTCGAGCGGGCGCAGGTATCTATTCCTCCCCCACGATAGATGAAGGAACGGTCTACTTCGGATGCGTGGGTGGCTATGTTTATGCAGTGAATGCCCGCAACGGCGAATTGAGGTGGAGGTATCAGACAGGTGGCAGAGTCCGCTCCTCTCCCACAGTAGTTGACGGTATGGTCTATGTTGGCTCGGCGGATGATTACCTCTACGCCATAGAGGCCGCTGCCGGCGAGCTGCGGTGGAGATATGCCACGGGGGACAATGTGTATTCCTCCCCGGCAGTCTACAGGGGAACGGTCTATGCCGGCTCATGGGACGGCCATCTCTATGCTATCGATGCCGCCAGCGGCGAGTTGAGATGGAAGTTCGAGACAGCCTACTATATCTACTCCTCGCCCAGCGTCGATGGCGGGGCTGTCTATTTTGGATCGAGCGATAGACACCTTTATGCCCTGGTCGCCGAACCGCCGGCAGTGGTATCGCTGCCTCCCCCACCAGCAGAACCTACCACGGCAGTTACACCGCCCGTTAAATATTTGCCCGGCGACTTCGTCTGGAAATATCAGACGGGGGGCAAAACCGATTCATCGCCGGTGATATTCGAAGGCACGGTTTATGTCGGCTCGAACGATGGATACCTCTACGCCATAGAGTCAGGCGCCGGGAAGTTGAGGTGGCGGTATGAGACAGAAGGCAGAGTTGATTCCTCCCCGGCGGTGTCCGCGGGAACGGTCTATGTGGGCTCATGGGACCATCACCTCTACGCCCTGGATGCCGCCACGGGCAAGTTGCGCTGGAAATACCGGACTGGGGCGGCGGTGCGGTCCTCCCCCGCGGTATTCGGGGATACCCTCTATGCGGGCTCGGATGACGGTTTCCTCTACGCCCTGGATGCCGCCACGGGCAAGTTGCGCTGGAAGTGCCAGACGGAGGGCTGGGTTAAATCCTCGCCCCTGATATTCGAGGAAACGGTCTACTTCGGCTCGGCGGATGGATACCTCTATGCCCTCGACACTGTAGGTGGCCGGCTGCGGTGGAGATACCAGATGGGGGACCACGTTCATTCTTCCCCCGCAGTATCCGCCGGCACAGTATTTGTCGGTGCATGGGATGGGGGTCTCTATGCCCTGAATGCGGTTGATGGCGAGTTGGAGTGGAGATACGGGACACGAAGCGGCATCTACTCCTCGCCTGCAGTATATGAGGATATGGTGTATATCGGCTCCGGCGATGGCGGGATTTACGCTATTGCCCGGTAGGATGCCCGGGCAGTGGTTGAGAGTCTGGATGACCTCTGAATTCCGCATCTTGTATTTAGACTATCTGCATGTTAAGATGAAGTTGCCGATGTAGCACCGAGGTTCATCCTCGGCTAATGCCCGAAAGGAGTACCCTGCCGATCAACACTTACCCATTTCGGATTCGGGCATCGGGATTTCGGGGAGCAGTTCCTGGTTGTAGCGGGACAGGGGCCAGGGACATAAGAAGTTTGAAATATGCAAAGAGTCAGTATCAAATACCAAGCTCAACGTTTGTTGGATGGCCTTTCTGAAAACGCGACATGAGATGATGTGATGTATAAAATCTACGTTGTTCTATGTTCAAGGAGGCAAGGGAGGACCTAGAACCTAGAACCTAGGTTAGGCGGGCGCGGTCACTGCGGAGGGAGTGGTTATTAGGGAGATAGAAACGATGCAGCAGCGATTGATTGTGTCAAATCCAAATGTGATGATGGGTAAACCTGTTATCGCAGGCACGCGTATCACTGTCGAACTGATCTTGGAGAAACTGGCTGCTGGCGAAACAATCGAACAGATACTTGATGCACATCCTCGATTGACGCGTGAAGCAGTTTTGGCAGCAATCGCATTTGCCAGAGAAGCTTTGCGGGCTGATGTGATTTACCCAGTGGCCGAGGCAGTGGCGTGAATTTCTCGGCTGACGAAAGCGTTGACCGTCAAATCGTCGAACGCCTTCGGCAAGACGGTCATCTTGTACAGTATGTTGCCGAGATGCAACCAGGAATTCCCGACGATACCGTCCTTGCCTCGGCAAACCGAGAAGCAGCCTTGTTGCTGACGGCAGACAAGGATTTTGGAGAGATGATCTTTCGTCAGCGTCTTCATACGCATGGCATTGTGCTGATACGCCTGGCAGGACTATCACCCAGCCACAAAGCGGAGATAGTTGCCTCCGCAATCAATCAGCATATCACAGAACTACCACATGCCTTCGCTGTTATTGCGCCAGGGGTTGTCCGCATTCGTCGCATCGGTGAGTGATGCCTGCCTAACCAGCGCTTGCAGCCGACCCCGGCAAGTTGGGGTGACCGAGCCTGGGTTGATATGCAGGATTTTGCAAATCAAGGAAGCGGATTCCGGCAACTGACCGCTTAGGAGGGAGCGCAGCCCATGAGTTTACGGAGCTATCTGCCGATTATCGGACTGTTCTTGCTGGTGATCTCAGTGGTGCTTCTTTGCTCCGACCCGGAGCCGGTCTTCTCCAGGGGGGTGTCCTTTGTGAGCACGGAACTGGGCTGGAAAACGGGGGAGGAGACGCTCGTCTGGGCAAAGTCCGGCTTCAAGAGCAACGAGAGGATGATGGACTTCCCCCGGAGGGTGGGGACGTGGGAGGGGTACGACAGCAACCCCGAAGCAGCCGCAGATCTGAGGGAGACGCTGGGGGCCAGTGTCTTTCTGATGCGAACCTATCGCAAGCCGGGCCTTTCCCCGCCCGTTTTCTTCCTCATCGTCCAGGCCCGGGAGTCATCCGCCTTCCACCCGCCTCCGGTGTGCTACAAAGGCCTTGGTTATCGGGTGGAGGAAGATAAGGATACCGTTCGAATAAGCCCCGGTCAGGCTGGAGATGTCCATGTCGGCGGCGTGGTCCCGATGAAGAAGCTCTGGCTCACCCGTATCACGGACGGCGAAGTAACCGAACGTCAGATAGCGATTTACTGCTACCTCAAGGGGAATCAATTTACCGGGGATACGATGAACCTGATCCGGTTCTCTACTTTAGCCCCGGTGGATGGCCCTCCTGATGGGGTGCTTCGGCATATGAAGGAGTTTGCCGGCCTGGCCCTGCCGCACCTTTTCGAGGTCCGGGACTATCAAACCGAAATACTCTTTACCCGTCTGGCAGGCGAGGGCACAGGAGGCTGGCTGATGATCGCCGTTGCCTTCGCTTTCCCGGGAGCCCTCATAACCGCACCCTATTGGAAGGGAAAGGCATCGAAAAGGGACGAGTGACTTGCGCCCCCTAACCTCTATAACCCTTAACCTTGTGATATAATCTCAACAGATGACTTGAAGGGGGTGATAGGTAAGTTTTTCCAAAAAAGGGACTTGATAAAACCTTCCGAGGGCTGATATACTATTTGTAGTTTAGGAAAACTAAACTGTTGTGTGCCGAGACTAATGCCCAATCCCTGCCAGGAGGTGAAAGTCCTCTCATGGTAAGAGACCACGAGCCATGTAGCTTGGGTGGCATAGTTAGGGAG
>QLUL01000137.1:0-2500 GCA_018725425.1 Chloroflexota bacterium | reverse complement strand
GAGTTGCTAGTAACCGCAGGTCAGCATACTGCGGTGAATGCGTTCTCGGGCCTTGTACACACCGCCCGTCACGCCATGGGAGCTGGCAACACCTGAAGTCGATGTGCAAACCCCGGAGCTTGTCGAAGGGGAGGCAGTCGCCGAAGGTGGGGTTGGTGACTGGGGCGAAGTCGTAACAAGGTAGCTGTACCGGAAGGTGTGGCTGGATCACCTCCTTTCTAGGGAGTCTGAAGGGGCTTTAAGCCTCGAGATTTCCAGGTCGGTCGAAGAATAAAAACTTCGTATGTTACATAACCTCCTTCCACTATCCAGCGGTTAAGGAATTTTGTACCTTAAAAAGTGAATAGAGTTTCTGTATTGTTCCTGTGCAAAAGCTACTAAGGGCGCGCGGGGGATGCCTTGGCGCCAAGAGCCGAAGAAGGGCGTGGCTAGGCTGCGATAAGCCTCGGATAGCTGCCAAGTAAGCTAAACCGGGGATTCCCGAATGAGGCAACTCATCCAGGTAAAACCTGGATACTTCTGGTTGAACACATAGACCAGATAGAGGTAACCGGGGGAACTGAAACATCTTAGTACCCCGAGGAAAAGAGATTATTCCCTGAGTAGCGGCGAGCGAAAGGGGAGAAGCCCAAACCTTGATGACTCAGTGGTCTTGGGGCCTATGTCATCAGGGGGTTGTAAGGCATAGCGTGTTTTGACCCAGGAAGAAACGGAGAGTTACAAACCATAACCCTAGTCGAAGGTCTCTGGAATGAGCTACCATAGAGGGTGAGAGTCCCGTAGACGAAAGGGGGAGGCTCTCAGCTATGTCCTTGAGTACCACGGGACACGTGGAATCCTGTGGGAAGCTGGGGTGACCACACTCCAAGGCTAAATACTCTTGGCGACCGATAGTGAACCAGTACCGTGAGGGAAAGGTGAAAAGAACCCCGTGAGGGGAGTGAAATAGATCTGAAACCGCGTGCCTACAAACGGTCAGAGTATCAGAAGGGCAAAAAGAAGAGGGAGAGGATATCTGAGGCTTAAACCTCGAAGCGCTTGAAGCGCTTAATGAAGGAAGGGGATAAACCACCTGACCTTCTGTATTGTCCTATCCCTTGTTGCCCTTGATGCGATGGCGTGCCTATTGAAGAATGAGCCGGCGAGTTAATCTATGTAGCAAGGTTAAGCAAGTTGACTTGTGGAGCCGTAGCGAAAGCGAGTCCGAATAGGGCGACTTGAGTTGCATGGATTAGACCCGAATCCGGGTGAGCTACCCATGGCCAGAGTGAAGTTTCGATAACATCGAAATGGAGGCTCGAACCCGTCAATGTGGCAAAATTGTGGGATGAGTTGTGGGTAGAGGTGAAATGCCAAACGAACCCGGAGCTAGCTGGTTCTCCCCGAAATGCATTTAGGTGCAGCCTCGAGTGATGAGCTTCGCAGGTAGAGCTCTGGATGAGCTAGGGGGTGAGAAGCTTACCAAACTCAACCAAACTGCGAATGGCGAAGCATTTTAGCTCGGGAGTGAGACGGTGGGAGCTAAGTTCCATCGTCGAGAGGGAAACAGCCCAGATCATCAGCTAAGGTCCCCAAGTGCAGGCTAAGTGATAAAGGATGTGGAGTTGCCTAAACAGCCAGGATGTTGGCTTAGAAGCAGCCACCATTTAAAGAGTGCGTAATAGCTCACTGGTCGAGTAGCGCCGCGCCGAAGATATAATGGGGCTAAAGCCTGCCACCGAAGCTATGAACTTTGAGTGTACTCAGAGTGGTAGGGGAGCGTTCCCTTCAGCGATGAAGCTCTAATGCGAGTTAGGGTGGAGCGGAGGGAAGTGAGAATGTCGGCATGAGTAGCGTAAGGCGTGCGAGAAACACGCCCACCGAAAGCCTAAGGTTTCCTACGCAAGGTTAATCCGCGTAGGGTTAGTCGGGCCTAAGCTGAGGCCGAGAGGCGTAGGCGATGGACAGCTGGTTAATATCCCAGCACCGCCCGTCTTCGTTAAGGCTCGGGGAGTACAGGAAGGTAAGCCGAGCGTGCCTATTGGACATGGTGCGTCCCTGATCGTAGGTGCGAGGGGAGGAAAATCCCCCCTTGCTATAAGCCGAGGAGAGGGGGAAGTTGCGGGGCAACCCAAGGCGATTCGGCCGAACCTGACTGTCTAGAAAAACCTCGTTTCTTGAAGGCGAGCGCCCGTACCGCAAACCGCCACTGGTAGGCTAGGGTAAGAACCCTAAGGTGATCGAGAGAACCCTCGTTAAGGAACTCGGCAATCTGACCCCGTAACTTAGGGAGAAGGGGTGCCTTTGGGGGTGAAAGGACTAGCTCCTGGAGCTCCTGGGGGTTGCAGAGAAAAGGCCCAGGCGACTGTTTAACAAAAACACAGGTCTCTGCCAAAGCGTAAGCTCAAGTATAGAGGCTGACGCCTGTCCAGCGCCGGAAGGTTAAGGGGAGGGGTTAGACGGAGATTATCGAAGTCGAAGCTCTGAACTGAAGCCCCGGTTAGCGACGGCCGTAACTATA
>QLUL01000136.1 GCA_018725425.1 Chloroflexota bacterium | reverse complement strand
TCCGATGAGCCCACTATCAGGGCATTTCCGGCAATGGCAGGGCTGCCGACGATCGGCCCACCGGTGGTAAATCCCCACCTCATTTCCCCGGTGAGGGCATCAAGGGCGTACACCTTCCCGTTGAATGCACCAATGAAAATCCTCCCCTCGGAGACCAGCGGCGTCCCATATGCAACGATGGGGGGCTCCGCCTCCCGCGGAAACCGCCATATCTCCGTCCTATCGAGCACATCCATGGCGATAAGCCTACCTTCGGAAACTATATACAGGATTCCGTCAGCTATCACCGGCCCCGCCCAACCCCGAGGTTGGACCATCGCCCCAGGTGGGGGACAGCCCATGACGAGGATCCCACTAAGCAGGATAACAAGCACGAGATTTAGTCTTCGCCAATCTTGCATAGCAGACATATTTTATGTTCGATCCCTCCAAAGCTTATATAGTCAGCCGCATAAATCAGTGCACAGTTTTTCCCGTCATTGCGAGCCGAAGCCGCGAGCGAAGCGTGGCGGGAAGCGAAGCAATCTCTTCCATCCTAGCTTGAGATTGCGGAGCTTGTTCCGAGCCTGTCCAGAGATTGCTTCGGGACTTTGTCCCTCCCAATGACAGGCGAGGAATCATGCTCCTCGCAACGACATAGTGCAACTATTTTTGCAAGATACATAGTTATCTGCCAAACCCGTTACTCGCTAGCGTGTAGCGTGTAGGGGGTAGCGACTACTCGCTACCTAAGTACCTACTACCCAAAATATAGACAGCGTGTAATGCGTTTGGTAAGGGGTAGGGGGCTACACGCTATCTACTATTACTACCTTATGGCACCGGATCCACCCCACCTCTGGCGAAGGGATTACAGCGTACAACGCGCCGGGCAGTCAACCAGCCCCCTTTGAACACTCCGTACTTACTAATCGATTCATGGCCATATTGAGAACACGTGGGCAGGTAACGGCAGGAAGGCGGGGTTAGGGGGGAGACGACTCGGCGATAAAAGTTGATTAGACCCAGAGCGATATCCTTCATCATTTCAATCCACATTTCAATCCACGCCCCCCGTGGGGGCGACGAAATCTGGGATCTCCCCTCAAAACTCACTCCAGCAGTCTCGCTCGCCTCAGAAGCACCCGGAGGGCCTTCTCGACACTATGGTAACCGGCCTGCGCTGCTTTTTTCCGAGCGACGATCACTATATCCCAACCATTCTGGAGACGCTTCGCTCTGGAGACGCTTCGCTCTGGAGACGCTTCGCTCTGGAGTCCCCCTCCCCTCGACTCTCGACTCTCGACCCTCGACTCTCGACTCTCGACTCTTCTTGCCGTCTCTCGCAACAGCCGCCTCACCCGGTTTCGCACCACCGCCCCACCCACCTTCTTGCTTACCACAAACCCGAATCGACTCAACTCCAGGCCATTGGGCATTGACCTTAAGACCATGAGGTCGTTGACCCAGGTGTTTCCATGCTTAAAGACCGCTGCGAATTGCGAACTCTTAGTAAGCCGCTCCTCCTTTCGCATCTTGACCGCTCCGCGGTCAGTGATTGGTGATTGGTAATTGGCGACCAGTCACTAATCACTAATCACCCGTTAGCGCCGGCCTACACCGTCAACCGCTGCCGACCCTTAAATCTCCTCCGGCTCAACACCACGCGCCCCCCTTGTGTACTCATCCTCGCCAGAAAGCCATGGGTGCGCTTTCGAGGGATTCTCTTCGGTTGATACGTTCTTTTTGGCATTGTCGTTGCTTCGAAACTAGACTATGATCGGCAGGATGGTCTCTCACCCTGCCCCTCAGGGTCAGGGGCGACCTCGACTACCGTCATCTACCTCATCGAAGGTTTATCAAATGTAACCGCAGGCTTTAGCCTGCATCCCCCACTTATCAAATGTAACCGCAGGCTTTAGCCTGCGTCCCCCACGCACCCTGAAGGGTGCGGCTACATTACCACGCATCGCCCCTCGCAATGACAGTCTATTTTCATGATTCGTTGGTGGGCAATTGCCCATTTATTCTGGAACTACGTAAGGTATTATACCCGATATACTGCCTTTTGACAAGGGGCTAGTGCTTGAAGTGCCTTATCCCGGTGAAGACCATCGCCAGATCGCATCTGTTCGCTACCTCGATCACCTCAGCATCGCGCACCGAGCCGCCGGGTTGTACCACGGCGGTGGCGCCAGCTCCTGCTGCCAGCTCCACAGCATCAGGGAAGGGGATCATGGCATCAGAGGCCATCACACTTCCCTTCGCCTCTGCACCAGCCTTCTTCAGGGCGATCTCCACGCTATCCACCCGGCTTGGCTGCCCGGCACCCATTCCGAGAAGCGTGGTGCCTTTGGCGAATACGATGGCATTTGACTTCACATGCTTGGCTACCTTCCAGGCAAAGGTGAGGCTTCCCATCTCTCCCGGCGTTGGCTCCCGCTCGGTCACCACTCGCCAGGTTTTGGGATCTTCGGCGAGAATGTCCGCTGTCTGAACCAGGAGTCCACCACCGACACGGCGAAAGTCGTAACCAGTCGCTATTCGGCAGTCGGCAGTCGGCAGTCTGGAGGGGTGGGGCGGGGGACTATCGACTATCGACTGTCGACTATTGACTAGCGACAGTATCCGCAGGTCCTTCCTAACTTTGATTGTTTCCATGGCGTCGGGCTCATACCCCGGAGCGATGACTATCTCATAGAAGGTCTTGATGATCTCGCGGGCCACGGCGAGGGGCAGCGGCCTGTTTACCGCAACGATCCCCCCGAAGGCCGAGACAGGGTCACCGGAGAGAGCCCGGCGATAGGCTTCAGCGAGATCGGGATGGGAGGCCAGCCCACAGGGATTGGTATGTTTGATGATGGCCACCGTGGGCTCATCGAACTCACTGACTGCAGTCCAGGCAGCATCAGCGTCGAGGATGTTGTTAAAGGAAAGCTCCTTCCCCCAGAGCTGCTTTGCGGCGCAGATGTTGTTTTCCTCCACTGCTCCCACCCGCTCCTCGCGGTAGAATGCGGCCGACTGGTGCGGGTTCTCCCCGTAACGGAGATCAAAGCGTTTCTTGATAGCAATGGTCATATCCTCGGGGAAGCCATCCTCTCCCTGGAACAGATATTGAGCGATGGCGGTATCGTAGGTTGCCACATGCTGGAATGCCTTCTGCGCCAGCCTTCGGCGTTCATCCTGGCTTATCTCGCCGCAGCGTAGCCTGTCCAGAATGAGCGGATAGTCAGCGGGGGCAATCACAACCATAACATGAGGGAAATTCTTGGCCGCCGCCCGGATCAGGGTAGGGCCGCCGATATCGATATTCTCCAGGGCATCCTGCATGGTTAGTCGATAGTCTTTAGTCTTTAGTCGATAGTCCCCCTCCCCTCCCTCGTGACTGCCGACTGTCGACCGCCGATTGCCGACTGACATGCGGGCAACGGTCTGAACAAAGGGATAGAGGTTGACCACCACCATATCAATGGTGCCGATCCCGCTCCGGGCCAATTCCTCCAGGTGGCTGGGGAGATCACGGCGAGCCAGGATTCCACCGTGAACCGCGGGGTGAAGCGTCTTCACCCGCCCATCAAGGATCTCGGGAAATCCGGTAATGTCGCTGACGCTACGCACCGGCACACCAGCTTCGAGGAGTGTTTTCCTGGTGCCCCCGGTGCTGAATATCTCCACCTGCAAATCCACCAGCCCTCTGGCAAAATCAACCACCCCCGTTTTGTCTGAGACGCTCAAGATAGCCCGCATTTCGGGTTGCACCTCCATCAGAATTTCCCCTGAGACGACTATTATTAGTGTAGCGGACTTCGACATGAAATGCAAGGCAAACCGGGTATTACTTAAAACTTAAACCCCCCGCGCTCCCCCAAAAGAGCTAACTCTCTCCGCCATCAACAATCACTCTTTTGAGTGATGGACTCACCGCAAATGGGGTGTTATCATAAAGA
>QLUL01000135.1 GCA_018725425.1 Chloroflexota bacterium | reverse complement strand
GCTGCCTGCCTACTGGAGAAGTCCTCCCGCGCCATAATTTGAGCGACGGTGAATTTGCTGGTGAGACTGATGACATCAGCCAGACCGAATTTCCCGAACCACTCGCTCTGCCACTTTATCTCGGTCTTCTGGCGGTCAACCACCTTGAAGAACTGATTCATGTAGGTTTTGGCATTGGCCCGCACCTCATCTGCGGTAAGCATGGGACGAGTCTGAGATTGACCGCTGGGATCGCCAATCTGAGCGGTCCAGTCACCCACGATGAGAATCACCTTATGCCCCAGATCTTGAAACTGACGGAGTTTTCGGAGTCCGACCACATGGCCGAGATGAATATCGGGACGGCTGGGGTCGAAGCCCTCCTTCAGGCGCAGCGGTTTGCCTGACTCCAGCATGCGACGGAGTTCCTCCTCGATGATGATCTCGGTGACACCGCGTCTCAACAAGCGGTCAAGGTCTTTGCTCATGCTATTCTATTCTATTCGATTGCCAATGTCCTTGCAATAGCGACATCGCTCTCGATCTGCGCTTTCAGCGCATCTGGTGTCTCAAACCTCATCTCGCCGCGCAATCTGCTGACGAATTCAATAGTGAGCTCACGCCCATATAGATCGCCATTGAAATCCAGGATGTATGTTTCTATGGTACGCTCTCCAGGATCGAAGGTGGGCCTAACTCCGATGCTGGTCACTGCTCGGTAGACGGCATTGTTGAGATGAGCTAGGGTGAAGTAGATGCTATCAGCCGGCCGGACGTGACTCTTGGGTACGCTCAGGTTAGCGGTGGGAAAGCCCAATAGTTTGCCACCGCGATGATTACCAGGCACCACGGTGCCACTCAACCGGAAGCGTCTGCCCAGCATCCTGGGTATATTCTCTACATCACCCTCAGCCAGGCCCTGGCGAATGGCGGTGCTGCTTACCACTTGCCCCCCAATCATCATCGGAGGAATTACATCTACGGCGAAGTCAAACTCCTGCCCCAGGGAGCGAAGTACGTCGGCATTTCCCTCCCGACGCTGGCCGAGGGCAAAATCCGGGCCGATTACCAGCCGGCGCATTCCCAGATATTCCTTGAGCAACCTCACAAACTCCCGGGCGGTAAGCTGAGCTAGCTCGTTGGTGAAGGAAAGAACGACAACGTGATCCACCCCGAGGTCCTGGATCAATTCGATTCGCTCCTCCATGCTGGTCAGGTAAGGCAACTCGGCATGTGGAGCGAGCAGGGCTTTGGGATGCCAGTTGAAGGTAACCACCCCGCTGAGGAGTCCTGCCTCTCTTGATTTCTCTTTCAGCTTGCTCATGAGATGCTGATGACCGAGATGTACCCCATCAAATACCCCGATAGTCAGCACCGTCTCCCGTGCCGGCAGCGTTTTAGTCAGCTCGTCTCTTATACTCATCTTCAATGGTCCAGCGCTTTCTCTATCTCCTCCCGCCATATCTCCACGCGCCGGGCGAAGGCTCGCACCAGGCCGAAGCAGCCGGTGAGCATCATGTCCCCATAGGGCACAGCGAAATACGGCTTGAGCTTTGAGCCCACCATTAGATTGCGCTGTGGACCAGTTACGGTAACGAAGGGCACCTCGCTGCTCTTTTCGATGATGAGGCAGCCATGCCCATCATCGTTATACACCTCTTCGTTGGTGAGCTCTCCTCTGACCAGCTTCAGGATCAGGTTATCCATCTTTTCCCTGTCGAGGAAGCGGGTGTGGTGCTCAAAGAACCCCATGATCACGTCCTGGTGACAGTGAAAGGCGAGGGTGTGGAAATTGCCCACATTGACCATCACCCGGTGTGAGTGTCGGGCGACCTCCCGGTCCTCCCCGGCGCCAATGGCAGCAGCCACGGGGGTATCCAGCAAGAGCAAGGGCAAATCGCGATCCAGTCTCTGGACCACTGCCTTCATTCGAGTAAGGTGAGGCGGAATCTCCTCAGCGAGGTAGGCGAAAGCAATCAGCCCTTTTCTCTTCTCTGCCACCTGGCGCAGGCAGTGAAACCGAAACCGTCGGTCGCTCATGCCGGGGGGAGCCACCCCGTGGTCCAGGACAGCGACCGCTATGGCATCGAGTCTGGCTTCGACATTAAAGGCCTTGAGAGCCTTCTCCACCGCGGCGAGGTCAAGGTCCTTAGTCTCAATTCTCTCGACCTCTTTGCCTTCTGGAGCCTTATCCTCAGGCACGATGCTCACCCCCCATCTGGCTACCTCTTCGAGGTCGTCATCGAAGGTTGTCGCCGCCTCGGGGGTGGCATAGGCCTCAAGTCCAGCCTTGAGATGTTCGGCAAGAGCCCTCTTTGAGGGACCACCGCCGGCGTTCACGCCGCTGAAGAAGACAGCGCGTCTTGCTCTCGTTACCGCCCTGATCTTCTGAGCCAGGATGGAGGTTGGCGACGGCATTATCATCTTGACGCAATTCTCCATCGCCTGCGTGGTATCGAAGAGCAGGATGTCCTGAGTCAGTCCGCCGATGTCTAAAGCTAAGATTCGCATTTAAAGAAGACCGAAGGCTAAAGGCTGAAGGAGGCTAATAGGCACTTCAGCCTTCAGCCTAACAGCCTAACAAATTGCATCCACGCCCATGTATGTTCGCAGCACCTCGGGCACCGTTATGCTGCCATCACCCTGCTGATAGTTTTCCAGAACAGCGATGAGGATGCGAGGCAAGGCCAGCCCGGAGCCGTTCAGGGTGTGGGCAAACTGTGGTTTGGCGCCCACATCGGGGCGATAGCGTACATTGGCCCGTCGTGCCTGGAAATCGGTGCAGTTGGAGCAGGAGCTTACCTCCAGCCACTCGCCGCACCCAGGGGCCCAGACCTCAATGTCGTAGGATTTCGCGGAGGCAAAGCCGAGGTCAGCGGCGCACAACTGCACTATCCGATACGCCAGCCCCAGTTTACCACACACCACTGCGGCATCTTCCACCATTTTCTCCAACTCCTCATCGGAGGTATCTGCTTCGACGAACTTGTAGAGTTCAACCTTATCGAACTGATGACCTCGCTTGATCCCGCGGGTGTCTTTCCCGGCCGACATCTTCTCCCGGCGGAAGCAGGCGGTAAAGGCCACGTGGTAGATCGGCAGGGTGCCCGGTGGCAGAATCTCACCGCGGTAGAGGTTGGTCAGGGGAACCTCGGCGGTGGGGACGAACCAGAAGTCATCCTGCTGATCGTGGTAGAGGTTATCGGCAAACTTGGGCAGATTCCCTGATCCCACCATGCACTCCCGCTTGACCATAAAAGGGGGATATATCTCGGTGTACCCGTGTTCCTTGATATGCAGATCAAGCATGAAATCGATCAGCGCTCGTTGCAGTCGGGCTCCCAATCCTTTGAGCACATAGAAGCGAGAGCCGGAGAGCTTAACTCCTCTCTCAAAGTCAATGATTCCCAAAGCCTCACCCAGCTCCCAGTGGGGACGCGGCTTAAAATCGAACTGGCGGCGCTCGCCCCGGGAGCGCACCACTACGTTGTCGGCTTCGCCTTCGCCAGGGGGGACGCTGGGATGGGGGATGTTGGGGATGCGCAGGAGGATGTCGGTAAGCTGCTCCGATAGCCTAGTCTCCTCCTGCTCCAGCGTTTTGATGCGTTCGCCCACCTGCCGCATATCGGCAATGAGGTCAGAGGGCTTCTCTTTCATTCGGCCCAGTTCTCTGCTCACTTCGTTGCGCCGCGCTCGGAGGGCCTCAATCTCCTGCAAGAGCTTGCGATGCTCCCCATCCAGACGAATAATCTCATCGAGAGGGGCATCGTCATTGCGTTTGGCTAACGCTTCCCGGACGATCTCTGGATTCTGACGGATAAGCTGTATGCTAAGCATAGCGCATTTACCGTTCCACAAGTCTTATCACTTGTTACATCCGAAGACATAACTCATGTGCTTGCGTCCTGCTTCATCGAGGCTGGTTTCACCCAGACTTAAATCTGAGCCAGAGCCCTCCTCTCCACAGGCG
>QLUL01000134.1 GCA_018725425.1 Chloroflexota bacterium | reverse complement strand
GAGAGCAGCCTATCGAATCTTTGAGCCTGAGGAGCAGTTGGAGGGCTTTGTCCTTGGGCCGGAGTCCAACATCCTGGGCTCATATTTTCATCTCCACTTTGGCAGTAAGTCTTCGCTGGCAAAGCGATTCGTAGAGTCCTGCGCTCAATGGACAAACCGAGAGAGGCGTTTTTAATCCCATCGGGCATTTGAGTTTGCTTCGAAAATGAAACCGTGGATGCTATATATATCCTGCTGCTATCCCTGATCATCGATCTGGCGCTGGGAGAGCCCCCCACCGCCTGGCATCCCGTAGGATGGACCGGCAAATTCATCGCCCTTTTGGAAAGGTTCGCCCCCCGAGGTGCTGTAGGCACGCAGTTCCTCTACGGCACGGGGATGGTTCTACTGGGATTGGCGCTACTGCCTACCCCAGCCTATTTCATTCTAGCCTATCTTGAGGAGTTTAATCGTGTAGCCTATATCATTGGTGCTGCCGTATTGCTCAAGTTGACATTCTCGATCAGGGAGCTGCGCTGCTCAGCGCTGGAGGTCAAGAGGCTGCTAAAGCATAACGATCTGCAAAAGGCACGGGTGCAGATGCGGGCTTTGGTCGGCCGCAACACCGAGGGGCTAAGCAGCAGTCTCCTGGTGGCAGCGACAGTGGAATCGGTAGCAGAGAATACCTCCGATAGCTTTGTTGCCCCGCTCTTCTTTTTCCTGCTCCTCGGCGTTCCGGGGACCATTGCTTATCGAGTGGCCAATACCTTCGACTCCATGATCGGGTACCGGGGTAAATACGAGTATCTGGGAAAGTTCGCCGCCCGGTTGGATGATGTGCTTAATTTCATCCCGGCGAGACTTACTGGCCTGATGATGGTATTCGCCGCTCTCCTTTCCGGGAAGAGCGCCGCCGGCGCCTGGCACACGATGCTCCGTGACCATGCCAAAGTGGAGAGTCCTAATGCTGGCTGGCCGATGAGCGCCGCTGCCGGAGCCCTGGGAGTACAATTAGAGAAGGTGGGCCACTACAAACTGGGCGAAGCAACCACCGCCTTAACGCCGGAAACGATCGATTCGGCCTTGCTCTTGATGTGGCTGGTAGCAGTGATATGGGTTTTGGTATGTCTTATTTTAAGTTTTAGGTTTTAAGTCCGAAGTAACCGTGAACCGTAACGGGTTCAAGGTTCACGGTTCAAGGTTCAACGGTTACGCAGCCCCAACCTTGAACCTGAGTAGGTGTAACTATGCCCATACGTCCAAGACCCGGGATAGAGTCGCTGAACATCTGCCCTCACGGCGGTCTCGACTACGCCGAACTTGAGCGGATCGGTGTTAGGCCAGAGGATATGCTCGACTTCAGCGTAAGCGGCAATCCATTTGGTCCGCCGCCGGCAATACGAGGATCTCTGATGTCAGTGGTCATCGACCGCTACCCGGATTCGAATTCCACCGAACTCAGAAGCGCCCTTGCCCGGATCCTGGACGTAGACGCAGAAAGCATCATCGTCGGCAACGGCTCGATGGAGCTTATCCGGCTCGTTGCCTCAGCCTACTTCGGGAGTGCCGACACCATACTCATCATTGAGCCCACCTTCGGGGAATACGAGGTCGCCTGCCGCATCGCCGGCTCGAAGATACTCCGAGTCCGTGCTCAGGCAGAAAGAAGTTTCAAATTCGATATAGCCGAGACAGTGGATTTGATCTGCCGCCATCATCCCAAGGGCATTTTCCTGTGCAATCCCAATAACCCCACCGGCCAATACCTCAACAGACACGAGATTGAGGAAATCCTCTCCGCCTCTCAAGATAGTCTGTTGATCCTGGACGAGGCATACGTAGCCTTCGCTGAAAACGCCTGGCACTCTCTGGATTTGATAAAGGGGGAAGATATCGTCATCCTGCGCTCGATGACCAAGGACTATGCCCTGGCTGGGTTGCGGCTGGGCTACGCCGTTGCTCATCCTGAAATCATCAAAACGTTACGCAGGGTTTGCCCCCCCTGGAATGTAAATGCCGTCGCCCAGTACGCCGGGCTTCTGGCTTTGGGTGACTCAGCTTATCTGCAGAGATGCCAGGAAGGCGTTCGTCAGGCAAAAGGATTCCTCAAGAGTGAACTTACCCAGCTTGGTCTTCCCCCGCTGCCATCCCAGGCACATCTTTTCCTGGTCAAGGTAGGCGATGGGAAACAGTTTCGACAAGACCTGCTCAAATATGGTATCATAGTTCGCGACTGCGCCTCATTCGGCTTACCGGAATATGTGCGCATCGCCCCACGCACCATGCCAGAGTGCCAGAGATTGGTCCTGGCAATCAAGGAGATTCTAAAACTATGAGCGACACCGATGCACCCAGGAGAGGGCTGGTTCACGTCTACACCGGCGATGGCAAGGGTAAGACAACAGCCGCCTTGGGGTTGGCGCTTCGTGCTGCTGGGCAGGGATTCAAGGTAATCATCATTCAATTCGTAAAGAGCAATCCCAACTGCGGGGAGCACCTCTTCGTCTCAAATTATCACCCCTTCGAGATTGTGCAGCTGGCTGAAGGCGATAGCTTCACCATGGCGGAGGAGGATCTGCGCCAAGCGACAAGAAAGGCGCTTACTCGTGCCGAAGAGGTTCTCCGCAGCGACGAATACCAGATGGTCATATTGGATGAGATTTTTGTCGCCCTCAACAGGGGCTGGCTGGATTCCTCGGAGGTTATCGACCTCATGAGCAAAAAGTCAGATTCAGTGGAACTGATTCTCACCGGCCGCAAGGCGCCGATGGAGATCGTTAGACTGGCGGATCTGGCTACCGAGATGCTGATGATCAAACATCCCTTTAGCAAGGGCATCAAAGCACGCAAGGGAATCGAATACTAGACTACACGGGTTCAAGGTTCCAAGGTTCACGGTTCAAGGTCAGAGATCGATGGTCAAGTTGGGGATGACAACATCCCCAACGAGCAAGGCTCAAGTCGACATTTTCGATAAAGGAACGGCGCCGCTCAGCGCTGGAGATCAAAGGGCTGCTAAAGCATAACGACCTGATCACCAAACATCTTCAATTGATGGATCATCAAAGCGCCTCAAGGTTGCCAACCATTCCGGCATGTTTTCTTTTATCGTTTGTTTTAAATCAATCAGATCTTCTTTATCTATCAAACCTTTCTCATGCATGAAAGTGTAAAACCTTTTTAGGCTCGCTGCGTTGCCCTTGATGCTTGACTGACTTGCCCACATTGCCTTTTTTATAAACCAATACCCAAGAAACATATCTACAGCGTCGACACCATCTTTTGCTTCAGCTGCATCTTCGTAAAGCAGATATTCGTTTAGGTAGAAATCAATGTTTGAAAGATGATTGTTTATCGTCTTTTCCGACAGGCCGGATGATTTCAGCCACACCTCAAACTCATTTAATAGGCGTTCATTGGCTTTTCTTATCTCTTTGCAATCTTCTTCGTATTTCTCGTAATCATCCATTTCCAATACTCCGTTGTTTGATGAGCTGTCGGCACCTAATGCCTGGGCATCAGCCGCCAGACGGGTTTAGCGCCGATCAGGCAAGCGCACTTTTGCCTCATCGAGTTTAACTTGATACGTCATGATTTATGCTCCTCTTCACTCGTTACTGACTCTGTGGAGTGTAGCATAGCATTGTACGGCTTGACGAGCAAATGCGAGGTTGCCCCGCTTGACAAGCAAATTTGCCTTGATATAACGATAGTCAATGCATTTCAAGTATATTTGATGGGGGTATCATATGTCAACACTTCGCAATGCAAGATGCCAGATGCACAATTCATCCTGTATCCTGTATCTTGGATTAAGAATCAACCAGGGCGGAAAGGAAAGTGGACATGAACGCAATCAACCGGTTCAAGGTTCAACGGTTACGCAGCCCTAACCGTGAACCTGACAACCCGAGTATTTGCTTGTCATCCGATTCACAAGGTGCTATACTTTTGATGGTCGAGCGATTCTAGAGAGGCGGTCCAATG
>QLUL01000133.1 GCA_018725425.1 Chloroflexota bacterium | reverse complement strand
TCGATCGCCCTGCATGTTGTTAATTGCTTGAGTTGTGTAATATACTGTTTTAAGTCAGCCTCAGGATACTTTACTGCCTCAGTTATACCTTTCTCAGATACTTTTTTAGCAAACTCAACCTCAATATACCAATCAGCATGTCTTAGGATACCCGCAATTTCTGAGCTAAAATCACACCCAGCTTCTGCGTTCACAATGTCCCTGATTTCCTTAATTTTAATTTCCTTATCATGTAATACCATTTCCTTTATCGCCTCGAATGTCCATCTGTGTAGATCCCGATGAAAGTCTGTATCCGACAGGGAGTTCACGTTCTCCTTTGAGGGATACAGCATCAATTCCATCAGCACTACTGCCTCAGTGTCTATGTCGAAGTGAGTGTTGTTCACAAATCCCCCTTTTCTTAAGGACGTATCATAACGTAACGGCATAACGTAACTGCATATTAAAATATGCAGTGTAACGTTACGTTATGCATTTTCGTAACGTTACGTAACACCTGTTATACTGTTACGTTTTCAAGCCCCCTACTCAATAACCCCCACTTTTTCCCCATAGCGTCAGCTTTGACGAATCGATTTTTGTGTTGATTTAGCTTAGCCCTGACGGATGCCTGTTGGGCGTTAAGTTCCGAAGCAATTTCTGCAACCGTCATCGGCCCATGCCTCAGAACCGCAGCAATTTGATCCTGTAATGTGAGTCCTTCTGTCAGCCCGGGCACTTCCCTGATGTCGCTGCGACTAAAGATGATGGCTGAGTCGGAGCCCCCAAAGAAGGCTATCTCGAGACTGAAAGGTTTTTGAAGCCGTCCTGAATTGGCTTTCCTGTGGTAAATCCCGATTTCCATGCGATCCTCACCCGCCTCCTGGGTCTTCCGAATCTCGTAGATTGATCGGGCGGAATTGTATTTAAAGATCGAACCAAAGGGCATTCCGTTACCACCTGCTTTGGTGACGTGATCCACGCTAAGAGAGGTAATTTTCAGGGAGCGTAACGCCATAAAATACCGGAGAACTACCTCGGCTGACTCGGGCTCACCCCCACAAGCTCCACCCACAGAATCTATAATGATAAACTTGATGTCATTATCTAGAACAATGCGCTGGATAAGGTCAATCTCGGAGGGCAAGGGCTGGGAGCAGAAACGGTAGGTGAGTGAGGAATTGGGCAAAGATAGCCCGTTTCTGATAGCCACTACACGCGAATTGATTTCATCGAGGGAAGTTTCATAATCCAGGAAAAGGGTATTCCCTTGAGTGGGCATCAGGCCGCAGGCCGACGTATTGGACTGGACAAGCATTCCGAAAAAGCAAGCCAGATTACTTTTCCCCGATCCCCCAGGGCCAAATATAAGATTGGATTGACTTTCGACGAGAATAGGATAGAGTCGATACCGGTTATCTTGCTGGATAGGGAAAGTTCCTGCTTGGTAAACTGGCTCCCCCTCACGATGACTCGACACCGTCAGGATTGATACAATTTCTAAAATCCCCCCCCAGTCCAGGAGATCACACCGGGTAGTAAGGTATTTCGCCAATGTATTCCTGCTCTGGGTTGAGAGAAGATTGAATCGCGCTTGGTGAAGAAGTTGATCTTCGCCAGGCTGCTTAGTGATCACTTTAATTTCCCCTGTTAGCGCATCCCCTTTCTGATGCAGCCTATCAATCCTGATTGCAATTTGTTCCTCGCTAAACAGGAAATCATAAATACCTGCCTGGGATCGAAATTCTGGACTCGATACCATCTTTAACCTCTCTCCTTCTTCAGTCGCTCGACTTCGTTTCTCGGGATAAACAAAACGCCACCCAACTTAATGGCAGCAATCTTATCCTTCTCGACCCAGCGGTAAATCGTGATCCTCGGGCGGCCTAGCAAGTGAGCCGCTGTGGTGACCGATACTAGATCATCTGTGCTAATCGTCACCTGAGGCATAGTAACACCTCCCGTTTCCCTATTGTGCTTTAATTATATCACACCCCAAAAGCAATGTCAATTTATCAATTCAAATCCTCCCGTTCAATGTCCTGCTTCATAAGAACAAGTTTCTTTATTTGGTCACCTAAGTAAAGTCTCTGATCATATTTTATTTGCTCTAAGGTTTCGATTAATTCATCGATTAGTCTTATCATTACACGATTCTTAAGTTCTTCCATTCTCTTCTCCTTCAAGCCCCAAATAACCACCATCTGATTATTTCGAGTGCCTCGCTGACAGTCTTTGCACCAGATGCTTTGTCTATCGCCCTTTGGACGCATCTCGAGCAAAAAGTTTCAGCCTCCATGAGATGGTAAAGCCCACAGACTCGACAAGTTCCAATACCGATAGACATCGTCTTTCTCCTCCATTAAGTTAGCTCTTATTTCAGCATCCTGATCCCAATGCAAGTGACAAGTAACCGGGTAATAGAGATTCCCCGGTCCTATCTCATATGATCGCATGGCTCTCCTACGACAAAGGCGATTTTGCTTTGTCTTCCCACGACACAAGGTCAATACCTCCCACCAGGGTCTTGTTTCTTCGTCTATTGTCATTTCTCCTCCTTAAGCCTTGTTTTCTGCAGGCATGGTTACTAATACCCCAATTCCTTTATTTTACTTGACAAACTTTTACTGTTGTGCTGTAATACAATTGAGGAAAGTTTCCTCAGGTTTAATAGGCGGTTGTCTCATTGGCTTTATGCCTCTACCTATGGTAAATGGGACAAACGAAACCGAATAGGTTGGCGGGAGTCTATGGTCTCCGTTCACTGCCAAGTCTGAGTCTTTGTCTATAAGGTCAAAGATTTGGATAACCATCGAGTGCAGGTGCGGGTCGTTATTGTGGTCTTACTCGTCATCTTGTACTCCCCTTTCGATCATTGCCCATCTGATAGCCAAGGTGATGTCTTCATCATCCAAGCCATGTTCTTTTTGGGCAATCTCGATATGATAGGCTATGTTCTCGGCTAATTCTGCGATTGCTGCTGTTCTGTCCATTATCGATCTCCTTTTTAGGTTTCCATTTCTGCGGCGGGAGACAAGGATCGGCTTCTCCCTGCCTCCCGCCAAAAGAAAGGAGGCCAGTAACTCCTATTCTGCCTTCTTCCCGCAGAGTCTCCTCAACTGATCCAGCGCCTCCTCCAACGTCGCCGTCCAGTCATCCATGGTTTTTACTCCGAGCATTCCCGCTATCTGCTCTGGGTGTTTACCGGTGATCTTCATCGCTAGCGGGAAAAACTCATCGAGGGCAGTTATGTCACGAGGTTCATCCTGGGGTCCCTCCGGCGGTTGGCTTTCCATTTCCTTTAATTCGTTTAGCCATTGATGGAGCTGCTCCCGGTCCGGGGGCTTATCGGGGAATCTCCTGTCGTGCTCCTCCCGGGGATTGAGACCTATCCGTTCCGCCTCGGCCTTGATCTCCAGCAGTAGCTTCTGCCTATCTGGGTCACCATTCTCTTTTGCCCTCGGCGGCTTGACCTTTGGTTTCCCCCGACCTTTGGGCAAGTCCCCGTCTTCATCTTCTTCCAGATCCTGAGTGAAGATTCGAGAGGCTCCAGTAACCGTGAGTACACCATCGATAAAGCTCCTTTTTTTAGCCATCTTGAGGATGGTGTTACCCAAGTCATGGGGGTCGCTGTTTTCCATTCGGTAAAGGGTATAAGATCCTCCGCTTTTGGCGGACAGCCTTTTCTGCACCAGTGATTCCTTGTCAATGCCCGTTGGCAACTGATTCTCATACAGCCACCGCCAGCGGTATTTACCCTCCAGGCTGGAGCAACTCCCGACTCCCTCGCCTACATATATCTCCTCATTCCCTCGATGGATGAAGAGCTTGCATATAAGGCGGTAGTTGTATATCCCCCGTTCCAAATCAGTTCCCTGATCATTCACATAGAATCGGGGGATAAGCCCTGCCCACAGCCTCAGCAACTCTGCCCCTGATTTATACAACGTAGGTTTCTTGGTCCCCGGGATAACCCCGTAATCCGTTTCCTTA
>QLUL01000132.1 GCA_018725425.1 Chloroflexota bacterium | reverse complement strand
TTCAACCCCTCTAAATGAGCTTCTTCAAAGCAGATTTTGCCTTTCAATTCCAGGATGCCTCCCCTCTTTTTCCGGGACACATAATCGCTTACGGCTTCACTGATCGCTGCACTTCTGTTCTTCGAATCACTGGTCAGTATTAGCTCTTCCAAAAGGTTATCGTCGATTACGATGGTTGTTCTCATGTTTATGCCCCCCTACTCATAATCCAAGTATGATTATACGGTATGACACAAACGATTTCAAGCCTGGTGCTCCTTCAGTATCCGATGGGGAACGCCGTGGGCTATCATCTCTACGGGGCAGCGGTAGGCCGCCTCCAGTCCCTCGGCGGATAGCTCCTTTGAGCTATGGTAGTAAAGCTCTCGGTTGAGGCAGGCGATCTTATCCACGTGAATGGAGATGGTGCTGATGTCGTGCGAGACCAGAACAATGGCCATCCTTTGCTTCAACCTTTCCAGGAGCTCGTAAAAGCCGGTTTTCAAGGGGGTATCAATGCTTGCTGTAGGCTCATCAAGAAGGAGGAGTTCCGGCTCGGTGACCAGTGCCCTGGCGACGAAGACTCGCTGCCGCTGCCCGCCGGAGAGTTTCCCTATTTGCTGGTCTCTGTGGTCCAGTATCTCCATCGTTTCCAGGGCATGCAAGGCTGCATCCCGGTCTTGTTTACTGTATTTTCTGAAGGGGCCCCTTTTCCCCAGTCGGCCCATCATCACCACATCCCAGACGCTCGCCGGGAAGTTCCGATCGAACAGGCTATGTTGCGAGACGTAGCCGATGCGTTTGCGCCCCTTCTCCGGGGTATTCCCGAAGACGCTGACGGTTCCTCGGCCTGGCTTGACCAAGCCGAGGATAACCTTCAGTAGAGTGGTCTTCCCCCCTCCGTTTGGCCCTATTATGCCCAGGAAGTCATCTTGATATATGGAGAGGTTTATCCCCTCCAATACGGGCACACTATCATAATGGGCCCATACATCTTCTAAACGGACGACTTCCTTCTTGGTCATAGTGCCTCCCTGTCTCAGCGAGTCTCAAGACCTGAAACCATCTGGCTTACTCCGAAAACCAGCCTTCAGCGGTCAGCTCCCAGCTCCCCACCCTGCTGTCGGCTGTTGACTGTAGACTCGTTCGTTTTCATGATTCGATGGTGGGTAACTGCCCATGAGGGTTTACTCCATCATCTCGCGGGCAAGTGAATCTGTCATACTGCGCATGCTGAGAATAAAGTATCGAGGGAGCTCGTCCATAAGCGCTGTCTGTCCGTTGATTGCGCGGGCGATCACTTCCGCGTGTCGTACCGGATATTGCGGGGACACAAAGACATACGACAGGTTATATTCTGCCGCCAGGTCAATGACATCCATGATCACTTTGGGCGTCGGTTCTTTCCCCTCGTGCTCGATCGCCAGTTGCGTCAGGTTATAGTCACGGGCGAAATATCCGAATGCCGGATGGTAGACCAAGAAATAGCGGTTCAGGAAACCGTCGAGTCGTTCACGGATGTATCGGTCCAGGGCATCCAGCTCCTGCAGATACCTCTCCGTGTTTTCGATGTAGAAATCGGCCTGTTCCGGGTCGATCTTAATGAGGCCGTCGCGGATGTTCTGAACCATCATCATGACGTTCCGCGGGGAGAACCATATGTGGGGATCCATGCCGTAATGGTCGTGGTGTTCCTCCTCATGATCCTTGCCTTCATGATGCTGCTCATCTTTGTGCTCCTGCTCTTCATGGTGATCATGCGCTACCATCTCCATCAGCTCGATACCATGGGAGGAATCAACAACCAGCATCTCCCTGTTTTGTTCTATGATTTTATCCATCCAGACCATCTCGAACTTCAGCCCGGCGCCGACCTTGATGAATATCTTTGCCTTGCTCACCTCCAGGAGCTGACCTGGTGTTGGTGCGAAGGTATGCGGGTCGGCCCCTGGCGGCACCATCACGGTGACAGCTACCCTTTCTCCCCCGATATTCTCCACAAAATCGGCCAGTGGCAGTATGCTGACAATCACCCCTATTTTCTCCTCTGCCGGTGGCTCTTCCACCACCAGCCGCGGACAGGCCATTGCCAGCACACTCACCACCAGCAAAGCGGTCAGTAACAATGACCTAGTGATTTTCACTTTTGACATTTACCTTTTCCTCCTTTGTTATACTCTCCAATGTTCTTCCCCTGGCTTAGAATGAACTCTCTTGATCTATTCTCCCCCCCTTTTCCGAGGCCGGTTCGCTTCCACTGGTCTCGATTCTGGCTTCATATTTATTGCTTCGTCCTGGCGTATTTGCTAGAATCGAGCCCGATAGCAATTGAAGATGCTTTTGGCTTACCCCGAATATAGGTTACGTTACCCCCTGACAATTCCGACAATCCCCCACGAACTGGAGCAGATGCCCCTCGATCTTGAACCCGGTATCCTGAGAGAGCCTTTGCTGCAATTCTTCCAGGTCACAGCCGGTGAAATCGGCGACCGTCCCACACCGGGAGCATACCAGGTGGTGATGGTGACCCAACAGCGCAAGGGTGTAACTGCGGGATTTGCCCCCCCGGTGCACCCTGCAGATGAGCCCCAGCTCGGAGAGCATTTCCAGGGTTCGATAAACGGTAACCAAACCGATAGCAGGATGGGTCCGGCGCACCCTCTCATACAGAGCGGCAGGGGCAAGGTGCTCACTGCTACTCACGACCACATCGATCACCGCCCGCCTTTGGGCAGTCAGCTTGTAGCCCTTCTGGGTAAGCACCGAGGCGATCTTCCTTGCAGTGGGTCTCATCGTCCGTATCTAACTGAAAAGGATTTTCATTTACCAGCATACCATAAAGCTAACGGGGTTGTCAAGCGTCGTGTGTGCCGCTTTCGACTTGCCCATCGGTGCCAAAGTAACGTATAATATAGGCAAGCAGGTGAGAAAGTCTCCCTGAAGCATTGGACATAAAGGAGTCAACCGCTTCAGGGGGAGAATCCCCCTGATGATCTTGGCCTTTTCAGCATCCTTTCTTGGTCGGGAGAGAAATTGAGCATTCTTGGCATTGCCGCAAGGTGGCTATTCGTATTGTGTATTCCTGTCCTGCTGGTAACAGCTAGCCAGAGTTGGCTGGTAAATAGCCTCTGGTTCTACGAACGTGGCTTTCGCATACACGATGCTAGCCAGGCTACCGGCTTGGCCGAAGAAGAGCTTGTAAGGGCTGCCCGTGGACTTATTGACTATTTTAACTCTCCATCGCATATATCTTTGCTCCACGATTTCCTGGCTGCCCGTGGACTTATTGAGCCTATTTACGGCGGCGAGAGGATTAGCCTTACGGTGATAAAAGATGGCCAGCCGTTTGGGCTGTTTACCGAAATAGAGATTCTCCACCTGCGGGACGTAAGAATTCTATTTCGATTGGGCTATTATCTCCTGGGAGGAGCTCTTGCCTACATCGTGATCTACAGTCTGGTGATGCTGCTCTGGCGGAGGGGTGGCTCATGGCAAATACTGGCCAGCGGGGTATTCAGGGGAAGCCTCCTGACTCTGGGCCTGGTGGGTGCTCTGGCTATCGGGGCAGTGTTTGCCTTTGATCAGCTTTTCTGGCTGTGGCACGTGCCCGTCTTCAGATGGGGCTTCGGAAATGACTACTGGATTCTTGGTTGGCAGCATTATCTGATTAAGATGTTCCCCGGGGGTTTCTGGCTTGACGGGGTTATCCTCGGCACTCTGGCAGTGGTGGTGGCAGCGGTGGTTCTCGGTGGAGGTGCAGCGTATCTCAATCGGAGGCGACGCAGTAAAGCGTAAGTGCCTCGGGAAGACGGGTGGCGAGAAGCATGTGTGTATGGTGTGAGAGCTATACCGATGGCTATGAGCGGTGGGGATACTCGTCTATGCCATTATCAGCGGATCAGCGTTCATCCACACTATTGCCGCACTCGCGGGATACCTGATGCTCCTCTGCGAACTGTCGGCGCTAAACACCGGGCTTGAGTTCTGGGAGTACGCTAAAG
>QLUL01000131.1 GCA_018725425.1 Chloroflexota bacterium | reverse complement strand
TGTTCGTGAGAATACCTGCCCCTGGTGACATCCCGATCCCAGCGGAGAAGTCTCGCCTGGGGGAATGTCCGGGCAGTCTCAGCCTCCACCTTTTGGGTGCCAATACCCAAGAATTTTATCCGTCGGCTCCAGCATTCGGGACAGGAGGTTGGGGGCGGAATACTGTAATTGCACTGATGGCAAATTAGATAATTCTCCGGGGCATGATAGGTCAGCGTTATGTCACAGCGGCGACAGCGCATGACATGGCCACAGTTGCGGCACTGCACAAAGGAGGCGGTTCCCCGGCGATTCAGAAATAAAATCACCTGTTCACCAGCGGACAGGGCTTCATTGATACCGCGGGCCAGCGGCCGGCTGAAGATGCTGCGGTTACCCTGCTTGAGTTCGCGGCGCAGATCAACGACCTCCACCTGGGGCAGCCCCTTGAGTCTGGAGTCTGGAGTCTGGAGTCTGGAGTCCCCCACCCCGTACCCCTGACTCTCGACTCTCGACTCTTGACTCTCGACTCGTCGGGCTTCGCCGACCCTCGCCGGCAGTTCCAGCAAGTGGTAGCGGCCGGTATGAGCTCGGTGATAGCTGGCGATGTCCGGGGTAGCGCTTCCGAGGATCACCACCGCACCGGTAAGCTCAGCCAGCTTCAGAGCTACGTCACGGGCATGATAGAGCGGGCTCTTGTCATGTTGTTTGTAGGTCCACTCGTGTTCCTCGTCGATTACGATGAGCCCCAAATCGGGCTGAGGGGCAAAGATAGCGCCTCGCGAACCGATGACCACGTCGCATTCGCCATCCCGAATCCGATGCCATTCATCGAATTGTTCCCCTGGGGAAAGCTTACTATGGAGAACAGCCACTCTTCCCTGGAAGCGAGAGGCAAAGCGAGCGATAGTCTGCGGCGTCAGGGAAATCTCCGGAACCAGAACGATGGCCTTCTTACCATGGACGATGGTCTCCCCCAGAGCCCGGAGGTATATCTCTGTCTTGCCGCTGCCGGTAACACCGTGCAGGAGGAAAACCCCCTCGCGGTTTACGGTTAGGCTGGGAGGGGAACCGCTGAACCTTGAACCTTGAACCTTGAACCCATCCTGAAGCCTCTCCTGAATCTTGCTCCATGCAGCCTCCTGATCCGGGGTCAGCCTCGGCGGAGGTGTTACCGGGAAGGTGCGGTGAGCCAGCGGATCGCGTGCTACCCTGACTTGTTCAATGGCTACAAGGCCTTTTTTCTCCAGTGACCGAGCGACAGCCAAAGAGGCACCTGACTTTCTCGTGGCTGTTGAGAGGGGAAGGGCGTCGCTTTCGGCCGTAAGAACTTTCAAGAGTTCAGCCTGTTTGGATGCCTTCCTTTTCTCCAGGGCGGCGATCTCAGCTTGGATATTATCCACGGCCAGGCGGATGTGCGGTACCATTTTGGCGCTAACCCTGGCCCGCTCCAGTTCAACGGTCTTGGCCACCAGCCCCTTGCGTACCAGTTGCTTGATGGTGGCCTCTAGTTGCTTTTGAGGCACCTTCTCTCGAAGTCGCCGCATGTCAATACGCCCATTCTCTTGCAGGAAGTGGAACACCTTCTCTTGCATGGGTGTTAGCGCAGCCGCGGTTTCTTCGGGGGCATCGGGAAGGCATTGAACAAAGGTGAGTATCCTCCGTTCAAATCCCGGAGGCAGCATAAGGGATGAAGCGTCGAAATATGAGGACAGGTAATATTCGCCGATCCATCGGGCCAGCTCGATTTGATATGGCCGCAGGAGCGGGCGTGAATCGATGACTTGAGCAATGGATTTAGTTGTTTCAACGGGGGAGTGGTCGGTCAGGTTGAAGACCACTCCCTGGAGAACTCTCGACCCGAAGGGCACCCAGACAGCGCAACCTACCACCACGCTCCCCTGCTCCCCCGCGAAGGGGCAGGAGGGAGGGGTAGGGGGGAGGGTGTAAGTAAAGGTTCGCGGCCTCGCCGGTGGGGCGTTGACCGCGACCTCGGCGTACTTCATCCGACGAGTATTGAGTCTAGAGTATTGAGTTCTGAGGGATATGAAGGAGAGGGAGGGAGGCCTCTAAACTCTAAACTTTCCTTTATCTCGATTTCATCTTCTGGCGAGTCTTCTTCTTGCTCAGGCCTCGCAGATAATAGAGCTTTGCCCGGCGGACATGGGCGTGCTTTACCACCTCCACCTTCTCCATGAGGGGTGAATGATAGGGGAAGGTTCGCTCCACGCCGACGCCGTGAAAGATTTGCCTCACGGTGAAGCTGGCCCCGGCGCCGCCGCGCCGGATGCGGATGACAATGCCGTTGAACGCCTGCGTGCGTTCTCGCCCGCTTTCAACAACCCTGAAGCTGACCCTGACGGTGTCGCCATGCCCGAACTCGGCAATATTGGGGTTGGCTCCAATGTCCACTACTGATCGCATATCCATTTCACTAACAGTCCTTCGTTTATTTTTTGGTTATTTGTCCTCAGCTACACTATTTCCCACATCCTCTAGGCTTCTAGTCCACTAACCTCTTTGCCCTTAGAATCTGAACATGCCATAGCCGCAGGCTTTATGCCTGCGAAGGATCTATCGCCCCCGCAAGCGCGCCCGACTCTTTCCACATCGGTCTTTTTCACTTGCACTGAATCAAGTCCTCCAGGGTCAGAAGCCATTGCTGAGGTAGTTTGCCCAGGTTGATGGTATCCTCTTTAAGTTCCTCATAGATTTGGGCGATCTCCTCGCGAAGTTGGTCAATTGCTTCGGGCTCGGTATCGGCGTAGCCAAACGCTTCAATGTCGTCAAAGCTTGCAATGACAGAGTCTTTCTCATATTCGATTGAGATGTAGATCGGTGCTTTTAGCGAGTACTTCGGGTGGCCGAGGGAATTCAACGGGATAACCCGATAGCGCGATTCAATCGCTTTAAGCAACTGCTTGGACAGGGTCTTATATTGCTGTCGCGTTAACATTTGTGTTTCCATTGGGTATCACCCGAACCCGGACAAGCTGCGCCGAAACTGGCTTAATGACGGATGGATCCCAAGCTTGTCGCGGACAATTCGCTCACCTCTCGTATTGTAACACGATTTGCCCTTTTTTTCCACCACCTTTATCGAGTCAAAAATGGTGGGCTCTTAACGGTCTCATCCGAGAAGAAAGGGCATGATCGCAAGGTAATTGCGACTTGCCATTGGGATTTCGTTAAAGGCGTGTCAAATGATTTAATTCGGCCCTTCACAATGTTCTATTTTGGTTGTATAATTAGGTAGGCTGAACAGTTAGTAATGGTCAATATACAAACGGCCTACCTGACGCCCCCTTTTGCCTATTCTATATTCTATCTTAAGGGAGTCGCTCCACAGAGTCTAACGCTAGGACAAATTTACCGGGGCATCATTCCGTTCGTGTTTCTTCAGCTAGTTGGGCTGGCTTTGTGTATAGCTTTTCCTGCAATAATTTTGTGGTTGCCCACCGTATTATATGGCTGAGGGGTTTGAAAGGTGGGTTACTAGAAATCGGGAAGGAGAGTGAAAATCCCATGCTTATACTACAGCTACCCGAGGTGAAAAAGGTGATTGACATGGCCGATGCCATGCGGGTGGTAGAGCAGGCTTTTATTGCCTTTTCGCGTCGGGAGGCCAGCAAAGTGGTGGCAGACTCCCTTGAAGCAGCTATTGAGGAAGCAGGGGATATAATCATCCCCATCAACAGGGGGCATTATACTCCAGCGAGGATTTATGGTGAAATAGGCGAAATCGCCGACGGTAAGAAACCGGGACGGGAAAACGACAGCGAGTTGACCCTATTTAAGACGGTCGGCATTGCTGTTCAGGATGTCGCCGTTGCCTCCCTGGTGTACCGACGAGCCAGAGAAAAGGGCCTGGGGCAGGAAGTTAAACTATTAAACACCGATTTTCACAGATAGTATAATGGCCAAAGAGCCACCTCAAGTCAAGCTGTCCAGACGATTTCTACAGTCCGGTTACCTAACCAGGGAACTACAATCGGATTTCTCAGCTTTTCTACTCC
>QLUL01000130.1 GCA_018725425.1 Chloroflexota bacterium | reverse complement strand
TGCCCTATCTCATGGCGGCCTGCGACATCTACGCCGCGCCGTCACGTCTGGAGGGGTTCGGCATGCCACAGATCGAGGCTGGAGCTTGTGGCAAGCCCGTTCTGGGCATAAGTGCTATGGCGATGCTGGAAACCCTGGTTCACGGAGAAACCGCCTTTCTGGCGGGCGTTGCCCAGGAGGTGGTGATGAGGGAAACCATCGTCGGCGAGGAGTCAGGCTATGAGGCAAGGCACCGGGTGGTCTTTAAGTCTCCTCACACGGTGGACTATCGGGCCAGCATCCACGATATCGCCAACTACCTGATGGACCTGATGCAAGACCCAAAGCTGCGGCAGCGCATGGGTAACGCAGGGCGAAAACGAGTGGCGGAATACTACGATTATCGCGTGGTTACCAAGCGGTTCCTTCAAATTATATCCGAGAGATTGGGGATTTCATAAGATGAGACCGAAAGAGCATGCGCAGGTTGAGGAAGCCAAGAAGGCTGCCATAGGAGTCTTACTGCGTAATTCCAAGGGGCCGTATCGTTCGCTGCCGCGGACAGCCGGATGGGGTTACCCTGAGCCCTACACCCGGGACCTTTTGATCGCTTCTCTGGGGATTCTTGCCAGCGGCAACCAGAAGCTCATCAAAAGCCTACGGCGAGTGCTTCAGACGCTGGCCAAGAATCAAAGTCGTTTAGGGCTCATTCCCTCACTTGTCCATGACCCTGAAGACCGCGGCTCCAGCGATACGACTCCCCTTTTCATTCTTACCGTTGGCCTCTACCGAAAGGCCGCCGGGGAAGCTGAGTTTCTCGAAGAAGCGGTCCAGAGGGCAATGACCTGGATGGAATATCAGAGTCCTACGGATCGAGTTATGGTGGCACAGCTTCCCACAAGCGATTGGCGGGACGAACAGTGGGTTTTAGGATATGGCCTTTTCGTGAACACCATCGTCTACAGCTATCTTCGGTTGTATGGCCAATTGGAGAGAGCCGCTTCTCTGGAACGCGCTATGGATCGATTCACCATCCGTAGTGGACTCATGCATCGCCATGTCCATGAGGGCCTCATGTTGCCTCACAAACCCTATTTTGCCACCTGGTCATACAAGGTCTACAGTGACGAGCGATTCGACCTCATGGGTAACAGCCTGGCTATTCTATCCGGTTTGGCGCATCCCTCAAGAGCGAAACAACTGGTTTCATGGATAGAGAGGGAGTGTCAGGCATTGCGGGAACAGGGACTGCTGACTCTTGATCTGCCTCCGAATTATTTCCCCTACATCCACCCAGAAGACCCGGATTGGCACCCCCGGTATGAGAAGTTCAATCTTCCGGGGAACTATCTAAATGGCGCGGTCTGGCCTTTCGTCTGTGGCTGCTATGTAGCCGCAATCGTGGCGGCAGGCCGGTATCGCCTGGCGGAGAAAAAGCTCATGGCTTTGACCCGTCTGGTGCGTCCTGCTCGGGACGCCGAGGTAGAATTTGGCTTCAACGAGTGGTTCCGCGCACAGGATGGAACCCCTCGGGGGGAAGACTGGCAGACATGGTCGGCGGCGATGTATCTCTATGCGGCGATCTCGGTGGAACAAAGAAAAACACCATTTTTTGATGAAATCCGCTCCGGCCCCAAATTAGATGCGGGGGAGGCTCTTGCAAAAATCCGTTGGCCGAAGCTGAGATAACGCAACTGCCAGCTTCAGAGAATCCCTTTTGCAAGAGGCTCGGGGGAGGTGAAGTTAGCCAAGACAAGGAATGTCAACGAAGTCGAGGGTGAGAACCTGAAAATGATTTATGGAGGTGACGAAATTGCAGATCGTTCGCTTTGCCACCGGACGTAAGATCGGATATGGTGTGCTGGAGGAAAACGTTATCCGTGGATTTCGAGGCAGCCCTTTTACGCTCTTCAAGCGCTTCGACAGTTCATTTCCGCTGGACGGGAGTGACTATCATTTGGAGGAGGTGAGATTGCTTGCCCCCTGTCTCCCCTCCAAGATCGTCTGCCTGGGGCTCAACTACCGCAGCCATGCCGAGGAGACTCAACACTCTGTGCCAACTGTGCCGCTTATCTTCCTTAAACCATCCACCGCAGTCATTGGTCCCGATGATAGGATAATCCTGCCCCGCCACTCGAGACGCGTCGATTACGAAGCCGAGCTGGGGGTAGTTATCGGCAGAAAGGCGAAGGACGTGACGGAGGACAAGGCAAAAGAATACATAATCGGATACACCTGTTTCAACGATGTGACGGAACGCCACAACCAGGCCGATGACGGCCAGTGGACCAGGGCCAAGGGCTACGACACTTTCGCGCCAGTGGGACCCGGCATAGAGACCGAGGTTGATCCTGACGATCTGAAGATCGAGACGTACCTCAACGGCGAGCGGCGGCAGTGCGCACGTACTAGCGACCTGATCTTTGGGATATCCAGGCTGATAAGTTTCATCTCCGGCATAATGACGCTTCTGCCGGGCGATGTTGTGGCAACCGGTACGCCATCGGGCATCGGTCCTCTCAGTCCCGGCGATGTGGTCGAGGTCAGGATAGAGAATGTCGGTACTTTAAGGAATCCAGTAGTCAGATATTCCCCTTCTTCAATGTCTCAGTCGGTCTGAAGGCCTCTACGCCGTACTCCCTTGCGAGCTCTTCACATCGCCTGGCCAATTTGTCATATCCTATTCCCCGGGCAAGCTGGAATGGGCCGAATGCTGCCCTTCCTCCGTGGATCATCACTTTGTCAATATCATCCGGATTCTTTGTTACCCCCTCCTCGAGCAGTTTGGTGGCTTCATTGACCTGTATGGCGATCAAGTCGGTCGGATCGAAGTCTTCCTTCGCTCTAGACAGGTCTATCGCCGGCCTTCCCCTGGACCAATCGTAGATCCCCTTCCCCGTCTTCTTTCCCAGATCTCCGGCCTCGATCTTTTCCTGGAGCCATTCGGGAGGGCCATACTCCGCGGACAGCCTCTCGGCAACGTAGAGCGAGCTATGGTAGACGATATCCAGTCCCACATAGTCCATCAGCTCATAAGGCCCCATAGGCATCCCCATATGCTTCAGCCGGGCATCGATTTCCTCAGGCGTGGCTATGCCCCGGTCCACTATGGCACCGAGCAGAATTAAACCTGGCGCGCCAATCCTGTTGTAAATGAAGCCGACAGAGTCCTTCTCCACTCTGACCGGAAGCTTGTTCATTCTTGTTGCCAGGTCGAGGGTTAGCTGCATGGTCTCTTCACTCGTCTCATCTCCCTTAATGACCTCAACAAGCTTCATCACCACAGCGGGGTTGAAGAAATGCATCCCCACGACCTTTTCCGGCCTGCTAGTAACCGATGCTATCTCCGTTATACTCATATTGGAGCTGTTTGAAGCCAGCAGGGCATCATTCGGCGCCAATTTATCGAGCTCCAGGAAGACTCTCTTCTTGATATCCATGACTTCAGGGACTGCCTCGATGACAAAATCGGCATCTTTAACCGCCTCTCCCAGATCAATGAAGGTTTCGATCTTGCCCATCATCTCTCTTCTGTCCTCTTCCGAGACCCTTTTCTTCCGCGCAAGCCTTGCCAGGCTCTCCCCGATTCTCTGAAGACCCTTATCGACAAATCTCTGCTCAACGTCCCTCAGGGCCACCTTGTAGCCGGCCAATAGCGCGACCTCGGCTATCCCATGCCCCATGTCACCCGCACCCACCACCGCTATCTTCTTGATGTCTTCCAGTTTCATCCTAACTATAAGTTTATCATGATTTCACCTGGCTGAGAAGTTTTCTCCGACAAACTGCTAGCGGTTGACATTTCGCCCCGGCTATGCTATATTATTGATGGAAATCGGCCGGCGGGCCGATCAGCGCAGTTCCTGGGGAATGGGTAATATCAGGCGATGATGCCCACACTGGCAAAGCGCAACAGGTAAGTTTTTCCAAAAATTGTGCTTGACAGGTTTAATGAAATGTGGTATATTGAACTTAGCTTTTGGAGAAACTAAACTGTTACGGCAAAGCAGATGTCCTGGCGGACGATAAGGGCGTTGAGAGTACGGTATTAGCGGCAATGATAGCGTTCCTGGCAGCCG
>QLUL01000013.1 GCA_018725425.1 Chloroflexota bacterium | reverse complement strand
AAGTGGTTTATGACGGCGAGAAGTTTATCATAAAAATCAGAAAGAGATCTCACACACCGATCTTGATGGGAGTAGAAAAGCTGAGAAATCCGATTGTAGTTCCCTGGTTAGGTAACCGGACTGTAGAAATCGTCTGGACAGCTTGACTTGAGGTGGCTCTTTGGCCATTATACTATCTGTGAAAATCGGTGTTCAATCACTTCCTCTTGTGATAATAGCTGCAATAGGGCTCGATTCATGGTATAATTATCCTAACACATATCTCAGGTTCATGTCAAGTAACATGCAAGCAGGCTGAATAGTTACAATGCTAGACTATCCTACAAGGAGAGATGACTTATAAGGAGGAACCAGTGATGGGAGAAGTAGAAGTCGGCATGGTTAGCACCTTTTTTGCCAGGCCGGTAGTTGCGGGGATCGATCTTACCACCCCTATCAAGGTAGGGGATAAGCTCCATATCGAGGGGCGCACCACCGATCTTGAGCTGGTGGTCGAGTCCTTGCAGATTGACAACGCAAATGTGCTAGAAGGGAAGCCAGGAGACTCTGTTGGCATTAAGGTACCAGACCGAGTCAGGCGCGGCGATAAGGTCTACAAGATCACCGATGTTTAGTTTGACATTGTCACATTTCCACGTCATTGCGAGGACCACAAGCGGTTGCGAGGCGTAGCCGAAGCAAACTCGGAGCGAGATTCCTCGGTTATGCTCGGAACAAGCTCCGCAATCTCTAACAAAGGGATTGCTTCGCTTCGCTCGCAATGACAGGAAAAAATCCATCGATTACAACCTAATCTGAAAATGTCAAATTAGGAAGGGGAATAGTCAGGCTCGTCTCTGAGCTTGACGGAAGGTTTCTTTCGGGTTCAGGGACGCCGAATACCTAAAAATTTTGCCCCTCTCGGCGGGTTACTGCCAGATACGAAGTGCAACGATAGTGGACACCAATAGTACTACAACAAAAAAGCCAATAAAATCTATCCTTTTCAGACACAGTTCACGCATCCGCGTGCGGTTTTCCCCACCTCGATAACAACGAGCCTCCATAGCCACGGCAAGATCGTCAGCCCGGCGAAAAGCGCTAACAAAAAGAGGAACAATGATCGGGATTAAGCTTCGGGCTCTTTCGAAAATATTTCCGCTTGTAAAATCTGCTCCTCGCGCGATCCGAGCTTTCACAATCTTCTCACTTTCCGTCATTAAAGTTGGAATAAAGCGTAAAGCAATTGTCATTATCATGGCAATCTCATGCGCCGGCACCCCAAGGCGACGAAATGGCCGTAGAAAAGATTCAATTGTATCAGTAAGAGCAACGGGAGATGTGGTAAGGATCAGTAAAGTTGACATCATTACTAATAACATCAATCGCGCAGCCATAAATATGCCCAGATATACTCCATCGGACTCAATAGTAATCCGGCCTATTCTTAACCATACCTCTCCGCCCGGGGTAAACAAAAAGTGCAAAACAACCGTAATAAATATGATATATGCAATCGGTCGCAAGCCTCGAAAAAAATACTTCAGTGAGATGCCCGTAGAAACAAGTGATCCAAAAACAAACACACCAATTAATAAAAGCCCCCAAAAGCTCCGGGTGATGAACAAGACAACAATCAACAAAAACAAAGCACACATCTTCATCCGGGGGTCAAGGCGATGCAGCAGTGAATTGCCGGGGAAATAATGGCCAAATGTAATACTGCTAGACACTCTTACAATCTCCTTTTCTGGATAGAGCAAGAAGCTCCTGGCGCACCTCTGAAGCAGTGAAAACATCTGTTCGCACAGAACAGCCTCGCTCCTTTAGTCTGTGCATAAGTTCTGTCATAGTAGGCAGAGTCAGGCCATACTGCTCCAAACGAGAATACCCGCCAAATATCACGGCCGGAGAACCACTTAAAACTATCTCACCCTCGTACATGACAAAAAGAGAATCTGCCAAACGTGAAACCTCATCCATATTATGAGAAACTAAAATCAAGGTTAACCCTTTTTCTTTATGAATTCTTCTTATCTGACCAAGGATCGCACGCCTACCCTCAGGATCCATACCCGCAGCAGGCTCATCTAAAATAAGAACTTCCGGTTGCATCGCCAGTACACCGGCTATGGCTACACGACGCATCTCTCCACCACTTAAATCAAAAAGGGGACGATCTTTGTACTTACTAAAATCAAGCTCTACCATCCGCATAGCGTCCCAAACTCGTTTATCAACCTCTTTTCCGGAAAGACCCAGATTTTTTGGTCCAAGAGCAATATCCTCATATACTGTTTCCTCAAAAAGCTGGTGTTCCGGATATTGAAAGAGAAGCACGATGCGTCGTCTGAGGTAGCGCAAAGCAAGACTGTTACGGAGAATTTCTTTGCCGTCTACCAGCACTTTCCCCTCAGAAGGTTGTAGCAAACCGTTAAAGTGCTGAATAAGAGTTGACTTGCCTGACCCTGTTTGGCCAATAATTCCAACAAATTGACCTGATTTAATTTTCATATTCACGTTTCGCAAAGCTTTTACTTCAAACGGAGTGCCAGGCATGTAAACAAAAGATAAATCTAACACCTCTATTAACATAAAACGCTCACCAGCTCATCTACCGTTAATATGCCCGGTGGCAGTGCCATTCCCTCTGTACGCAGTTGCCATACCAGTTCCGCAATCGGGGGACCTTCTAATTTCAATGCATGAAGCTCTTCAGGATTAGCAAATATTTCCTGTGGAGAACCCTCCATCGCGATCCTCCCCTCGCTAAGGACAACCACACGATCAGCCGTGACAGCCTCTTCCATAAAATGAGTAGCCCAAATAACCGTGATCTTCTCTTCTCGATTTATTTTTTTGACAATCCGGCTAACTTCTTTTTTCCCACAAGGATCAAGCATCGCGGTTGGTTCGTCCAACAAGAGGCACACCGGCCGCATAGCCAGAATTCCAGCAATTGCTACACATTGCTTTTGTCCTCCGGAAAGAAGGTGAGGCGCATGTTGACTGAATTTTTCCATACCTACCATAGCAAGAGCTTCTTTTACCCGGCGGCGTATTTCTACCGCGGGAATACCCAGATTTTCTAGGCCAAAGGCAACATCTTCCTCAACAGTACTAGCAACAATCTGGTTATCCGGATTCTCAAAAACCATGCCACAGCGCTGGCGAATATACCAGTGATTTCTCTCTTCCGCGGTAGAAAGACGATCAACAAGTATGTCCCCACTTGTAGGAACCAACAATGCATTGAAATGCTTTAAGAGTGTTGACTTGCCGGATCCGTTTGGTCCAATAATGACCAAAAACTCCCCTGCGTGCACCGTTAAATCTATACCATTTAACGCTACTACCGGGTCGCGTTGCTTCCGTTGATATTCAAACCTTAACCTCCGGGTGCAGATCAGTTCTTGCGCCAATATGGCTCTCCCCATGTCCTTCGTTATCGGATTGTCCATATTCTATCACACTCTACCTTCTGGGAGAAGCGTAGGGGTCGGATTAATCCGACCCCTACGCTATTGCGGTATCTTTTTAGTGCATTTTCAGGGAAAAGAAGATCATCAGGGGGATTCCCTCCCTGAAACCTCCTGAAGCGGTTGACCCGGGGTAAATTGAGCGGGCAGCCGGGGATGTAACCCGGATGCCCGCTGCGATCACCTGCCAGCTTCAGGTCTTACCTGAGCGCGGTCTCCAGTGCCCGCTGGACAGCCTGCATCCAGCCGAGGGAGCTACCGGTGGCGCCAGTGAAGATATCCACCTCGTGGTTCTGGGCCTCGAGCATGCGCTCGGCGATGACCACTTTGGCCTCGAGGTAGGGCTCCCAGGGGTAGTCCGCACCCTTGACGACCCACGTGCCGCGGTTCTTGGCATCGAGGATGATGGCACGGGCCTCGTCGCGGAGTGGGGTGGTCCCTTCCAGCTTGATAGCGACGATGGTATCGTTCTCAATTGTCACCAGCGCAAAATGCCAGCCCCTAAAGGTAACGTCCGACTTGCCCATGAACGTACCGTCGAAGTACTTGCCGACATCGGGCGGTGGGGCGACCAGTGCCTTTTCCAAGGCCCGCTGGGCAGCCTGCCTCACCTTGTTGGAGGTGGCGGTAGCGCCGGTGAACACCTCGACGTCCCAGGTGTTGGCGGCCACGATCCGAGTAGTCAGCGCCTCGAGGGCTGCCGGCAGGAGCGTGAAGCGATCACCGCTATAGATGTCGAGATCCTTGGCCATGCCCATGCCATCATACTCCACGATATCGACGTGGAGGATTTCATCGCGGGCGATGAACAGCCTGACCCAGGCGTAACCCCTGACGGAGTCGGAAACGGCCTCGAACACGCCGTCCTTGTAGGTGTAGATCGGCTCGGGTGCTACCACTACGGGCGCCGGACAGGCCGCCGCCACGCCGAGGATCACCAGCGCGACGAGCGACAGTAGTAGTGTTCTTCTCATGGTCTTATACCTCCTCTTTATTGTTGACTGTCTTTTCGGGTCGGATGAATCCGACCCCTTTGTTATACATGGTCACTAATTCTCTTGTCAATCCATCTCACCCCCTTTTGCCAATCGGCATAAGATTGTCTTGGTATTGTCTACCAATCAGCCCCCTTCTCCCGTCGGATTTCTACCGCGTCGTGGCGTCCACCGCCGGTTCACCCGAGCCAACCAGCTCGATCACCAGGCGGTTTGGCACGCAGATGATGTTCTGGCCGGGAGAGGAGATCTCACCCATGACCAGGCTGCAGATATGCCGCGGACAGAGATGGTCGGGCATAGGGAGAACCCGGACCGAGGTCTCGGTCACCGCCAGCACTGCCTCCTCGCCACGGGGCAGGGGGATGGACACCGTGCGCGGTGTCTCCCCTCGCCTCAGCGGCGCAGAGTAAACCAGCTCGCCCGCTATCCGGACCTCGATCACCAGATCGCTGCCCTCACCGTGGGCCGGATTAAGCCCCAGGGTGAAGTACGAGCCGATGATCACCATCACCATGATGGCGATGACCACCACGTCCCCCGGTTTCATCATTTGCATGTACCTGGTCAACTTTCATACTCCTCTCATAGCGGAAATCTGAACCCCATGAACGCCAGAGCCAGCACACCCATCACCATCAGCCTGATGGGCGCTCCTCGTAGAGGTGCCGGCACGTACGTGGTCTCGGTGGCCTCCATGATGCTGCCGACGATGACCAGCACCAGTAGTACCCCGAGGGCGGAACCGGCCGACACCAAGAATGTCGCCAGCGGATTGGTGCCCGCCCCGGCGTTGATCAGCAGAAGACCCAGGGCGGCGGTGTTAAGCAGGCCGCTCTGCCACAACTCGCCCTCCCGGCGACCGGCGATCCGGGCAATGACCAGCGCCACCACCAGCACTACCAGCACGAAGGCCCAGCCGCGCAGGGCCTCCAGCCCGGCCGGGACCAGCACATGGACATCGATGATCCAGCCCAGCCAGCTCGCAAGGATCATGCCCCCGGCCACCATGGCTCCCATCCGGGCAGCCTCACCCGCAGTCCCGGTGAACCGAAGGAGAAGGTAAATCCCCAAGAACTTGAACATCAGTATGTTCTCTGTTAGCAGGGCTCTCCAAAACAGCTCCACTCAGTTCACCTCCTCCAAAAGTTTAGCACAAATGCTACACTTTCTCAACGCGCTCTCCAAAACAGCTCCACTCAATTCACCTCCTCACCGCTTCCGAATCCCCAGACCGGGCCGGAGCCTCCGCCAGGCCGGCCGACCGGGCAGCCGCCCACCGGGCCAGCCCCAGGAGACCGCCGACCAGCAGCAGGGCTCCCGGTGCCAGGGCTATCAGGTGAACGGGGGCCTCCATCACCGGCGAACCGAAGACTTGCCCTTGGCCCAAGACCTCCCGTGCCACGCCGAGGAGCACCATCAGGACGGTCAGGACCAGACCACGGCTCAGGCCGCCGGACAGGGCCTGCCCCCATCGGGCGTCGCCGGCCGCGGCGGCCGTGGACAGTACCAGGCTACTCAGTGCCATCACCGGGATATATAGGCCAAGGTTAGCGATATGAGCCGGAAACAGGGCCCCAATGGTTAGACTAACCGCGCTCGCCGCCGTCCCAGCCGCGACAATCAGGACGTACGGCTTGGCCTCGTGCATAACTCTCAGCCCGGCCCGGACCAGTGCCACCGTAAAGATGAGGATTACAGTGATACCCAGGCCGCCGATCAGCGCTTCGAAGGCGGTGGCAGTGAGGGCCAGCAGAGGCAAAGCGCCCAGCGCTAGCCCGCCATCAGCCAGTATCGACTTTATGGACACAGATTTCCCTCCTATCTCCCACGTAGTGCCCACCGGTGTGGGTCGTCCCTGCGGTATCCATCACCCGGCCCCACGATAGCTTAACACACTCCGGGTCAGTCGGTAAAGGTTGAGGGGAATGGGCCGTCACTGGCCTGCCCCAGCCGTTCGCAGCGCCTCTTCGACCGCCCTCATCAGGCCCTGGCTGCTCACCGTCGCCCCGCTGACAACATCCACCTCCAGCGCCTGGGCCGCTATCATCCGGTCAGCCACAACTTCGAAGGCCGGATCGGCGAACTCCGGGGTATCGAAGTGGCTCTTGACGGTAATTGCCTCGATCCGGCCGCCGGCAACCGTCACCTCCACGGTGATCGGTCCCAAGAACCCCTCGGCAGTACCGATGTAGACTCCGTCAGGGATGTCGGCCAAGTTGATCTTGATCTCGTCGTTGACGATTCCCAGCACAGCAGCGGCATAGAACGCCACGGCGTTCCTGATCCCCGCCGTCACCGCCCGGGCGGAGATGGTAGCGCCGGTAATTCCCGAAACGTCCCGTTCCAGCGCGATATCGTCCTCATGAGTCTTGCCGTCAAACTGCCCCAGGAACTCCCGGACGGCCACCTGGGATCCCATGCCTGGAGTTTCGGCATGATCGGTCACCACCACCCCGGTCAGGGCTCCATCATCGCCGACGCCCACCAGCAGGGTAATGGGAGCGCGGAACCCGGTCTCGCTCCAGAAAAAAGCGGCGCCGATCTCCCTTCCCGCGGCCAGCCCGACGAAGACGGTGCGACCAGCGATCTCACGCTCCTCGAAAGCCTCAGCGGCGGGCAATACAACCCGCAACTCGGTCGCCCTGGCAGCCGCCGTCCGGGTGACAGCCAACTCGCTCATGGCCGATGCCAGTCCCACTACGGCGCCTCCCGACATCACCAGGACCAGAACCACCGACACGGCGGTCCTGACAGGCCGGGCCGAACCCGTCTCTCCAAACCTGAGCCCCACGGTGTAGCGATCCAGCAGGGGCACGCATGCGTTCGCCAGTAACACAGCAAAGAAGACGCCTTCCGGGAATATCGTGAAGTGCCTGATGACAATGGTGAGGGCACCGATCAGGAGACCGAACAGGATCCTGCCCGTCCGGGTGACTGGCGAGGTCACAATGTCGGTGGCCATGAACACGGCCGCCAGCATCAGGCCTCCGGCCAGCACCTCGAACAGCGGGTGGCGGCCTACCATCCAGGCGACGACCAGGGCGGCGGCGATGACTGCGGACGGTATCCGCCAGTCAATGTGTCCCCGGTAGAGCAGATATGCTCCTCCCAGGAGGATGGCCAGGGCCGAGGTCTCGCCTATAGCGCCGGGCACTGAACCCACTGCCAGGTCCCACAGGCGGGCAACCCCGGTCGCCAGCGGAGTCGCAGCTGTCACCCCATCAAAGGGTGTCACAAACCGGCTGTTGGGAATCGGCCAGGTCAGGAGCAGGATCGCCCGGGCCACCAGGGCCGGGTTAAATACGTTCTTGCCCAGCCCACCAAACAACTGCTTACCAACGGCGATGGCCAGAACTCCACCCACAACCGGCATCCACCAGGGAACCACCGGGGATAGGGTCAGTCCCAGCAGAATGCCGGTCACCGCTGCGCTGCCATCTCCCACCAGCGCCGCCGGCGTCAGCTTCCGGCTCCGGATGACCCATTCGGTCAGGCAGGCGCTAGCACAGGCCAGGGCGATAACAATGAGGGCATCCGGGCCAAAGAAGATCACCGCTACAACCATCACCGGCAACAGGGCGATGACTACATCCAGCATTACCGTGGGGGTGGTCAGGTCAGTGCGTATGTGAGGGCCTGCCAGGGGCTGCTTCGCTTGGTTCATCTCGTTCCCCCTTAAGACGCCCTGGCCTGTGAAGCAGCCAGCGCCGTCTTGCCTTCCTTGATCTGCTGAACGAGAGGCCGTCGCGCCGGACATACAAAAGCACACACGCCGCACTCCATGCAATCCTCAATATACGTCTGCTCCGCCATCGCCACATCCCCACGTTCAATGTAGGCAACGATCATGCTGGGTGTCAAACGCATGGGACACGTGTTCACGCAGCGGGCGCACCTGATACACGGACCCGCCTCACCGTCAAAATACTCCGCCGGCGTGAGCGCCAGCAAGGCGGTCACGGTTTTGGTGAGCGGGAGGTCCAGATCGTCAACGCCCACGCCCGTCATCGGGCCACCAACCACCAGTCTGAAGTTACCTGATGTCCCGCCAGCGGCCGACAGCACGTCGCGGAACGACATCCCGATCGGAACCACCAGGTTGGCCGGGCTGTTAACCGCTCCACCGCTAACGGTGATAACCTTCTCGTACAGGGGCTTGCGGCGCAGCACGGCATCAGCGGCAGCCACAGCCGTCTGAACATTGTTGATGACGACTCCCTCCTGGTAAGAACGGGTGTGTGGTGGAACTTCGCGCCCTAGAACGGCCCTGGTGAGCATCTTCTTCGCTCCCTGTGGGTACTTAGTTCCCAGAACCACCACGTCAATATCGTACCACTGCCTCACCGCATCACGTGCAGCCTCGATGGCATCCGGCTTGTTGTTCTCAATAGCGATCACGCCACGCCTGGCGCCGGTGGCCTTCATGGCGAGGCGTAGTCCTGACATCACGTCACCAGTCCGCTCCACCAGCAGGCGATGATCTGCAGTGAGATAGGGTTCGCATTCGGCGCCGTTTATGATGACAGTGTCCACGGGAAAGTCAGGCGGCACCATCCACTTAAAATGAGTGGGAAAGCCCTCTCCTCCCAGTCCGACCACTCCGGCTTCCCTGATGGCAGCTATAATCTCTGTTGCCTCCAGGTCATTGATGCTGCGGGCCGGACTTGTCTCATCGCCGCTGTCCTCAGAATCCTCTCTCCTGATCACCACAGACAGCACCTCACCCCGAACTGTGGGCCTCAGCCCTACAGCCTCTACCCGGCCCGTAACACTACTGTGAACAGGCGCTGAAATGCGGGCGTCTGTGTCGCCGATTTTCTGACCCTTAACGACCCTCCCCCCCGGTACCACCAGGGCTTCACATGGAGCACCACTATGTTGATGCAGGGGGATAACAACTGTCTCCGGCGGGGCAATGTCCTTTATGGGAATGGCCTCGGTCAGTCCCTTCCTGTGGGGAATAGCTATTCCACCTGCTGGGAACACTTTCACTTTCACGGAGATACCGCCTCCCTTCCCTTAACTGTCTTGATCCTAAGCGCCTCCACCATCGGCTCACCCCACAGTGATATGCGCCCCAGGTGGGACACCAGTAGTCCGACGAAGAAGCCGGTGGGGAGGGCAAAAAACAAAAGGAATGGAAGATACATGAGAATGGCCGGATGACCGATCAAAACACTGGCAGTCAGTATCTGAGCCAGGTTGTGGGTGAAGGCGCCGGCCAGGCTGACCCCGATTATGCTCACCCAGCGCTGGCTGGTCGTCCATAGAAGACCCATAACCAGGACACTGGCAGTACCGCCGGCCAGGCTGAGGAAGAAGGAAACGTTCATGAACGTACCTGTGAGGAGGGCACCCAGCACCACACGAAGGAGATTGACCATCAGGGCATCGCGGAAACCAAAGGCGATCACGCACCAGAGGACGATCGCATTGGCCAGACCCAGTTTGGCCCCCGGAACCGGAACCGGGACAGGCAGGGCAGCCTCCACCACCCAGATGATGGTGGCCAGCGACACCATGAGTGCCAGTCGTACCATTCTTCTCGTGTTGTTACCCTGAGCCATCTATAACCTGTCCTCTCCCGTGTATCCCGTGAACAGTCCAGATTATTGCCTGATCTCGAAACGTGGAGTTCCTTCCCCCTTTTTTAGCCCCGAAGTTACGAAAACCTCTTCTTCAGCATTAACGATGATGCCTTCCACCCCGGGCATCGATTCCAGGAGAGCTATACCCTCTTCTGCGCTCAAGAGAAATACTGCCGTGGACAGGATATCGACCTCCGTCGCGGTTGGTCCCACTACTGTGACACTGATAACCCCCTGCGACGGGTAGCCCGTCTGCGGGTTGAGGATGTGGTGATAGCGCTGCCCATCCACGATGAAGTAGCGCTGGTAGTCACCCGATGTCGCAACCGCCTGTTCCTCAAGGTGGAGAACACCCAGTTTTATCCCCGGCTGCCGCGGATGCTGGACCCCGATCCTCCAGGCGCCGCCTCCGGGTCGCTGTCCGATGACATACACGTCTCCTCCGACCTCAATCAAACCAGACGTGACACCGTGCTCCCGAAGAACTCCCACCGCTTGATCGATAGCATACCCTATGGCTACACCGCCAAGGTTAAGACCCATCCCTGGTTCAGACAACATGACCCTGCTGCCAGTCCAGTCCAGCTTGAGCCGCGACCGGTCAACAAGGGACAGAGCCCGCTGGATATCATCGGGAGCCGGACGAACGGTCTGCTGGTCCTGCCCAAACCCCCACACATCCATTAGGGGGCCAACAGTCACGTCAAACAGGTCACCAGTCCATTCTGCCGCCATCTCGTTGACGATGCTCAAAAGCTCCATCATCTCAGGACCAACAGCCACCCAGTTGCCAGCACCAGCATTCACCCTGGACACTTCGCTGCCGGCATCAAAGCGGTCAAATATCCTGTTGAGTCGTTTCATCTCAGCCATTGCCGCGTCGGCCGCACTTCTCTGGACCGCAGGAACCCTGATGGTCACAAAAGTGTCCATCAGGAAATCGGCAACATTGACCATATCAGTGCCGGCAGGGGACTGTAAGAGGGGCAGGAAGACACCAAGAGATACGAGCAACAGGACGCCAACCACCAGGACAGACGGTCTCGTCGCTAGTCTCTTAGCGTATGTGAGTAGTGAAGCAATCATAGCATTTTTTCAGGGCATAGTGATTAGACTATAACCTGAATCCGTGAAGTGATGGAGGAGTTCCCCACTCGTCGCTTCCAAACACATTATATTTTTAGGGACTAAGAGTCATCCTCCCAGTTATCAATCCGGTGTGAATCAAGCTGGGACGAATATTTTTAGGATAGGGTCTCAGAGTGATTTGAGCAGGTTCGCCATTTCAATGGCATTCATGGCGGCATTGAAGCCGGCGTTCCCCATCTTTGTCCCTGCCCGCTCAATGGCCTGCTCCAGGGTATCGGCGGTGATGATTCCGAAGGTCAGCGGTATTCCTGCGTCCAGTCCTACCTTGGCGATGCCCTTGCTTACCTCGGCAGCGATGTAGTCGAAGTGTGGTGTGCCCCCGCGAATCACCGTGCCCAGACAGATAACGGCGTCGTACTTCCCCGTCTCGGCCAGCTTCTTGGCCACCAGCGGAATTTCGAAAGAACCGGGTGTCCAGGCGATCTCAGTATCCTCTTCCCTGACGCCGTGACGGGAAAGGGCATCTTGGGCCCCTTCCAGGAGCTTAGAGGTGATGAATTCATTGAATCGGGAAACGACCAGTCCAAACCTCAGTCCCTCCCCTAGCAGCATGCCTTCGTATCGTTTACCCATGACTTCCTCCTCTAACAGTCCACAGAAGCCAGTGCTCAGCAGTCAGCTATCCTTTCTCCTGCCCCCTGATCCCTGACCCCCGTAAACTAACTTATATCGATCAGATGCCCCAGCTTCTCCCTCTTCGTTTCCAGATAATGCACATTCTCTGGAGTCGCCGGGGCCATGATAGGCACGGTCTCAACTACCCGCAAACCGTAGCCGTCCAGGCCAACAACCTTCTTGGGATTATTGGTGAGTAGCCTCATGTTGCGCACCCCGAGGTCAACCAGAATCTGAGCGCCGATGCCATAGTCCCGAAGGTCTGGCGGGAAACCCAGCTCCTCGTTAGCCTCCACGGTGTCCATCCCCTGATCCTGAAGGGCGTAGGCCTTGATCTTGTTGTGCAATCCGATGCCCCGACCTTCCTGGCGCATATAGAGGAAAACACCCCTCCCCTCACTGGCAATGGCCTCCATAGCCATAGAAATCTGCTCACCGCAGTCGCAGCGAAGGCTGCCGAAGACATCGCCGGTAAGGCACTCGCTGTGCACCCGGACCAATATCGGTTCATCTCCGTCTACTTCACCCTTGACCAGGGCAACGTGCTCATCGGGGTCGATAATGCTCCTATAAGCAATGGCAGTGAATTCACCATACGCCGTGGGTAGCTTGGCCTCGGCGACTCGATGGACCAACCTGTCGTGCCGTCGCCGATAAGCAATCAGTTGAGCTACACTCACAATCTTGAATCCATACTCGGCTGCCAATCTCTCCAGGTCTGGCAAGCGGGCCATGGTGCCATCATCATTCATTATTTCGCATATCACCGCCGCGGGGTAGAGGCCCGCCAGCCTGGCAAGGTCTACCGATGCCTCGGTGTGCCCTGCCCGCACCAGGACGCCACCCTCCCTGGAACGCAGCGGAAACATGTGACCGGGACACACGAGATCATCGGGTCGGGCGGCGGGGTCGATAAGGCACTTCACCGTGGTCGCCCGATCGTGGGCCGAAACGCCGGTGGTCACCTTGTGCCTTGCCTCAACGGATACGGTGAAGGCGCTATCAAATGGCGAGGTGTTCTCCTTAACCATCAATGGTATCCTGAGTTCATCAAGCCGGTTACCGCTTAGCGGCACGCAGATTAACCCCCGGGCATGTTTAGCCATAAAATTGATCGCCTCCGGCGTGATCTTCTCCGCGGCGATAATAAGGTCTCCCTCGTTCTCACGCCCCTCATCATCAACGACGATGACGAATTTCCCAGATTTCAGGTCCTCAATTGCCTCCCTGATGGTAGCTAGTGCCATGTCACGAGCCTCCAAAGTAGTGAGTTTAGAGTTCTGATAAACTGGATACTCAAAACTCCGCTGCACACTTCTAATAATAGTTTAATGTACAGCGCTATGGAAGTCAATATCTCCATAGTCGAGGTCGTCCCTGACCTCGACGGCGGAGCTCTGGGTCGGAGACAACCCAGATTATAGTATCTTGCAAAAATAGTTGCACTATGTCATTGCGAGGAGCGTAGCGACGAAGCAATCTCAAGGTAGGATGGAATAGATTGCTCCGCTTCGCTCGCAATGACGGGAAAAACTGTGCACTGATTTATGCGGTTGACTATACTTGATCATCAGCGCCGCTATATGAAGCCGTGCTCCACCAGAAATTCGGTGGTGATTGGCGACCTGCCTCGGCTTGCCAACCGTTCCACATACTTGGCAATGATGTCAATTTCCAGATTCACCGCATCGCCCGGCCGTTTGCCTCCCAGCGTAGTATTTCGCCGGGTATAGGTCACCAGTGAGACGCTGAAAGAAGTAGCATCTCGCTCGATAATGGTGAGGCTGACACCGTCCACAGCGATGAACCCCTTTTCCACCAAATAGTGCATTATCTCTGATGGGACGGATATCCGCATTATAACTGCCTCGCCCTCAGACGTCAACGAAAGAACTCTCCCTGTGCCATCAACATGGCCCTGGACGAAATGCCCGCCGAGGCGACCACCCACTGTCAGGGCCCTCTCCAGATTGACTGTCTCACCAAGGTGCAAGTTCCCTAAGTTGGTGCGACGCATGGTCTCGGTCATGACCTCGACGGAGAAAGCCCCCGCGCTAAGTGCGATAACCGTCAGGCAAGCTCCGTTGACCGCAATACTATCTCCCGGCCTGGTGTCCTCCAGTGCCGTCTGAGATGAGATAGTAAGCTTCCCCTTGCCTATAGACTTGATCCTGCCCAATTCCTCTACGATTCCGGTGAACATAGCATCA
>QLUL01000129.1 GCA_018725425.1 Chloroflexota bacterium | reverse complement strand
CGATATCTTATCTTGCCCTGGGTAAAAGTCCCTTATCTGGCCAGTCATATCCTTTCCTGTATTTCACGACGTATTTCATCAGACTGGACAGTAAGGTATGGTCATCCTATTTACCTGCTGGAAACTTTTGTAGATCGGAGCCGATTTCGCGGAACTTGCTATAAGGCTGCCAACTGGCACTTATGTGATTAAGCACATAAGTGCCATTATGTGACGTTCTCAGTTATGTGACGCAGAGAGAAAAAGTGGCTTACTATTGAGGCTTTTCCATTTTCCTACGTCACATAAGTAAATCCCCCCGTACATTTTCAAGAGTTCTCTCGGAAATTCCAGATCCTTTAAATCCGCTCGTAATAAGTACTTTAGAACTATAATCTTTTCTTTATGTCTTCATCGCCGCCAGATATTAGGGGTAAAAATAAAGTACCCAGTACTTTAAATACTTTCTATTCCCTTCTTTGAATAGACTTTTCCTTCTTGAATTTCCGAGAGTACTCTTCCAAACCCTGCTTTCTTCCAGATAATCTCACCTTGTTATAATATGGTTAGATATTCCTACAGGAGGTCTAACCATGTTCGAAAAATTGTTCAAACTTCCCTCTGTCCTCGCTCGTCACAAGAGCGCCCCATACGCAGAGGAACGCAAGCGTTACCTCTCGCACTGTGCACAGCAAGGATATGCGCATGCAACGCTGCTCGTGATGGCCTATGAGCTTCTATGGGTCGCTCGCAAACTCAGTGTTTATCCTAGCCTCAGGATGAGCCTTGAGCAAATAAAAGCAGCTGCCAAAGACTGGGCACAGCGGGAACGTCTCTGTGGTCATGCCCTCAACAAGCGATGGACCCGCGCTCGCTTTATTCACGTGGCAAAACTGTGGCTTCGTTTTTTGGGTTGTCTGCATGAACCTAAGGAGCCCATACCATTTGCTGATCTAGTCACAGATTTCAGCACATGGTTGGAGCATGAGCGGGGTCTGTCCTCAACGACGATCCGCAGTTGGCGTGGTTACTTAAGAGGGTTTCTGTGCTGGTACTCAGACAAGATGCGTCCTTTTGCTGCGGTTCAGATCATAGATGTCGACGAGTTTCTTGCCATTTGCGGTAGAAGAGGATGTTCCCGAGTGTCAATTAACAATGTGGCCACTGCTCTTCGAGCATTCTTTCGGTACGCTAGAACGAAAGGGTGGTGTGCATCCTCAATAGCACAAGCCATAAAGGGGCCGCGTATCTACGCCCAGGAAGGCCTACCATCAGGTCCGTCTTGGGACGAGGTGAGGCACTTGCTTGCCAGCATGGAAACTAATCGACCAGGTGATATACGCGATCGGGCCATTGTAATGCTCTTTGCAGTCTACGGTTTTCGTGCCACGGAGGTTGCGAAGCTGCGGCTTGAAGATATTGATTGGAGACACGACCAGATTATAATGTCCCGCGTTAAAGGTAGGGGAAGCCAAGTATATCCTCTGTCACCGACAGTAGGCAATGCCATCGTCCGGTATTTGCGGGAAGTACGCCCACAGTCTTCTCGGCGTGAGGTATTTCTTACACTCGCGGCTCCTTTGAGACCGATTTCAAGGGCCGGCCTGTATAGTCTGACCAGTAGACGTATGCTGAAGATTGGCATCCATACACCCCACCGGGGGCCACACTCGTTGCGCCACGCCTGTGCAGCTCACCTTGTTTCAGAAGGTTTCTCTCTCAAGGAAATTGGCGACTACCTCGGACATCGCAGCTCCTCCGCTACTCGAATCTACGCCAAGGTGGATATAGAGGGGCTACGTGAGGTAGCTACTTTTGATCTAGGAGGACTGATATGAAGCTATCACGACTTGTCACTGAATACATTGCCTTCAAGCGTTCTATGGGTGTGGACTTCCAATCCCCAGCCAGAATACTCAAAGCTTTCTGCCGAGCAATGGGCGATATTGAAGTGACGCAAGTCCAACCGAGCACTGTCCAAGCATTTCTCGCTGGGGAAGGCGCTATCACGAGCTTCTGGCACATAAAGTTTCAAGCGCTTAGCAAGTTCTATCACTTCTTGATCATCCGAAACTACATTGAATCCTCCCCTCTGCCAAAAACAATACCCAAACGTCCTGAGCCTATGACTCCCTATATCTATACCTTAGAGGAATTGCGCAGGCTTATAGCAGCGACAGACAGGTTGCGAAGCCCCTTCAGCCCTCTGCGGGCCGACACCTTCCGTACGCTAATACTGACGCTCTATGGCACAGGGCTTCGTATTGGTGAGGCGCTCTCGCTGGCACTGACAGATGTGAACCTTGCGAAAAGCCTAATTGTCGTCCGCAACGGCAAATTCTTCAAAACGCGGTTGGTACCAATAGGCCCTCGCCTGAGGGACACGCTGCAAACCTATGTGCAAAGACGGCGAGGGCTACCTCGCCCTAAAGGGGAAGATTCTGCCTTCTTTGCTACGCGCTCTGGAAATGCCCTTACATATGATCAGGCAAGGAAGGTCTTCCCCATCCTACGCGAGGCCGCTGGCATCCATCGTGAAAAGGGAGCTCGTTACCAACCTCGTGTACATGACATTCGTCACACGATGGCCGTACATCGACTCGTAGCTTGGTATCGTCAGGGTGCTAACGTTCAACGCCTACTTCCCCAGTTATCCACTTATCTTGGTCATATCGATATCGCTGCTACCCAGCGTTACCTGAGTATGACCCCAGAACTTCAGAAAGAAGCGAATCGTCGCTTTGAGCACTACGCCTTACAGGAGGTTAAGTAATCATGAATGAAAAACAACGTATCGGTGGTTGGATTCGCCGCTTCCTAATGGAGTATTTGGTTGGGGAGCGAAATCTTGCACGCAACACTCAGGCGAGCTACCGTGATACATTGGCCTTGCTACTTCCGTTTACTGCTCAGAGGGTGAGGCAACCGGTAGACCACCTGGACGTCGAAGACATATCAGCAGATGTTGTCCGTAGCTTTCTGCAACATATCGAGCAAAAACGGAGCTGCTCGATTGTTACACGCAACCAGCGTCTCGCTGCGATTCACGCCCTGGCTCGCTTTATTGGCGAGCGTTGCCCTGAGTACATCGCTTGGTGCTCCGAAATACGAGCCGTTCCTTTCAAGAAGACACCAAAGCCCACAATGACCTACCTTGAAAAACCTGAGATGGATGCTCTTCTCAACGCTCCAGACTGCTCTACTCGACAAGGCCAACGAGACTATGCCCTGATTCTGTTCTTGTACAACAGTGGAGCGCGAGCTGATGAAGCGGCACGCCTAACGGTCGGAGATTTGGAACTTGGTCGCTCACCTTCGGTAAAAATTAATGGGAAAGGCGGTAAAACGCGTTATTGTCCCCTGTGGACGTTGACAGCAGGGGTGCTGGCTCCTCTTATTGCAGAACGGGTATCTCATGAAGTGGTCTTCTTAAACCGTCGTAAGCAACCCCTCACCCGCTTTGGAATCCGCACCCTCGTCAAACGGAATGTACTCAAGGCGGCTTGGCAAGAGCCTTCCCTACTCACAAAGCAGGTTAGTGTACACACTATCCGGCATACAACGGGTGTTCACCTCTTGCGTGCCGGTGTTGATATCAACACCATCCGTGCCTGGCTTGGCCATGTATCCCTGAATACAACAAATGTCTATGCCGAAGTCGATCTCGAGATGAAAGCGAAGGCACTGGCTCATTGTGAAATTCCAGTCTCAGAACAACACAGCAAACCATGGCATGATTATCCAGGAGTGATGAGCTTCCTAAGGGCGTTGTAATGTATCGGCAGGATGGCGGGATTTACTTATGTGACGTAGGAAAATGGAAAAGCCTCAATAGTAAGCCACTTTTTCTCTCTGCGTCACATAACTGAGAACGTCACATAATGGCACTTATGTGCTTAATCACATAAGTGCCAGTTGGCAGCCTTATAGCAAGTTCCGCGAAATCGGCTCCGATCTACAAAAGTTTCCAGCAGGTAAATAGGATGACCATACCTTACTGTCCAGTCTGATGAAATACGTCGTGAAATACAGGAAAGGATATGACTGGCCAGATAAGGGACTTTTACCCAGGGCAAGATAAGATATCG
>QLUL01000128.1 GCA_018725425.1 Chloroflexota bacterium | reverse complement strand
CGAGATTATATCTTAGTTTGCCATGAAAGTCGAACTTGACCGGACACGCATTCATGTGGTATACTTTCCGGGAGGGACTGGTGAGATAGGGCTTGCAAGGATGAGTGAAATAGCGTGAACCTCGTCTGGGTTGAGTTTCTGGTCTGTGCCTCGATAGTGGTGATCGCCGGGACAATGCTTGCCAGGTATGGCGACATTATCGCCGAGAAAACCGGATTAGGAGGGTTATGGATCGGGGTGGTACTGCTGGCGGTAGTCACCTCTCTACCCGAGCTGTTCACCGGTATCAGTGCCGTCGCCCTGGTGGGAGCCCCAGATTTAACCATCGGCAACCTCTTTGGAGCAAATGCCTGGAACCTGTTCAATCTGGCTCTTCTGGATACTATCAGTCGCGGCGCTCCGCTGCTAATAAGAGTAAGCAGGGGACATCTGCTAACCGCAGGGCTAAGCATGGTTTTGGTCACCTTCGCCGCTGCCAGCATCTTTATCAGTGCCGCCGGCATCGAGCTTGGTATCGGTTGGATAGGGATCTATACTCCGGTCATTCTCCTGCTATATTTACTTATGGTGAGAACGATATTCCACTACGAGCGGCAGCAGGCGCAGTCGTCCGACGATGTAGGGGCGATATTGAACTACGGCCATGTATCGCTGACAAGGACCTATATCTACTGTGCTATCGCCGCGGTATTCGTGATCGGGGCAGGAACATGGCTGGCATTTGTGGGCAAGGAGATCGCCGACATTACCGGATGGGGTGAGGGCTTCGTCGGCAGCTTGCTCATCGGTTTCGCCACCACCCTGCCGGAGTTCGCGGTCTCCTTTTCGGCTCTCCGACTGGGGGCAGTGGACATGTCTGTCGCCAATATGCTCGGCAGCAATCTCTTCAATATGAGCATCATCGGGATAGTTGACCTATTTTACATTCGAGGGCCGATCCTCGCCCATGTATCTCAAGTCCATATCTTCACTGCCCTGGTGGTGATCCTGATGAGCGGCATACTTATTGCCGGACTTATCCATCCGCCTCGACACAAGACACCCCTGAAAGCCAGTTGGTATGCTATCGCTTTGATGGGTGTGTTTATCATCGGGCACTATCTCAATTTCACCCTGTGAATTTGATCTATCTTCAATCTTCATCACTCCCTAACCTTGAACCTTGGAACTTTGAGCCTGGGTAGTTACGCTGCGTTTGCTTGATGGATCGCAAACATGCCACAATGAGCTTGATAGCTACTATGGAAGATGCTAATATTAGGCAAACCAGAGCGAATGAGGCGAACTCTGAGTTCGTCTATTGGGCTATTTATATGCCATTTCGCCCATACAGAGGAATAGAGGATGTCAAACCGTTCTCTATTTGGCTCAATCACTGAGCCACAAAAACGATTTCGAGGAGGTACTCTCATGAAAATGCGTCGCAGTAAAAATCTTTCTGGCGAATCACGGGCGGGATCAAAGGGATTCTGCAAGGGGATCTTGGTGATATTGGTGTGTTTTCTCTTGCTGATTGGCACCGTCGAGGCGGCATTTATGAACCCATCAGCCGCCACATTCTCGACCGGTGCGTCTAATACCTATCTGGAACACTGCGCCCCACACGACCTGGACATGAAAATGGATCCTCTTCTGTTAGAAAAGAGCCGTACTGGGCACGAGCAGAAGATTCCCATCATAATCGAGCTCCGAGAACAGCCTGGAGATGTCCGGGGAGAACTTTGTCCCGCCGGGGCAAAATCCCTCGCCGCAAGAAGCCAGGAAAAACTGGTATCCTTCCTAAAGAAAATCGGGGCAGAGAGCATCCAGCAACACTGGCTGATTAATGCCATATCGGCGAGGGTACCTGCAAATACGATAGCGGAAATTGCTGCTCGCCACGAGGTAAGAAAATCCTGGGTAGATGCCGAGTTCAAGCTCAGCGAACCAGTTGTTTCTCTCATTCCCATGAACTATGGTGCCGACAAAATAAGGGCACCACAGTTGTGGGAGATGGGATACGATGGGACGGGGATAATCATCGCCATATTAGACACCGGCATCGACGCCACTCATCCTGATCTCGACGAAGGGAAAGTCATTCTATCAAAGGATTTCACTAATGATCTCACCACTGATGACTTACACGGACACGGCACGCATATCGCCGGCATAGCCGCCGGAGAGCGGAACGTGATCACTGGTGTTAGCGGTGTTGCGCCCGGGGCATCCTTGCTCAATGCCAGGATATTTTGCCAGCTTGCCCGGAGTCGTACCTCATGGATACTCTCGGCCATAGAATGGTCAATAGAAAATGGGGCTGATGTGATCAACATGAGCTTCGGGGCCTGGCAAGGTGATGGAATAGGCAGAGAGCTGGTTGCAACAGCAACAAGGAATGCGGTGGGTGCGGGACACATCGTGGTAGCTGCGGCAGGGAACGACGGGCCCGGCGAAGCCACCATCGGAAGTCCGGCAGTCCTATGCGAGGTGATAGCTATAGGGGTATCAGACATCCATGATGCCATTGCCCATTTCAGTTCGAGAGGTCCAACCGGAGAAGGTAGGGTTGGTATAGATATCGTCGCCCCTGGGGTGGCAATACTCGCCCCATTTGCTCATTGGGAGACCGCTGCTTCTTACGCCCACATGGGTGGGACATCTATGGCTACTCCCCAAGTTTCCGGTGCCGTTGCTTTGCTGCTCCAGGCTTTTCCTGACTTGACTCCCGCAGAAGTGGAGAAGGCACTAAAAAATTCGGCGGATGGTCTGGGCTTCGGAGTCCTGGAGCAGGGTGCCGGAAGGCTGAATGTGAAAAATGCCTATCGAGTGCTGCGGCATGGTATTCTGGCCGACCACGAATGGTTTGCTGGCCGAGTATATCCTGGAAACTATGCCAGGACGTTCAACATAAGAAACAACAATGTGGTGACCGATGTCATGCTGACTATCGCCAAGTCGCCGATGACTGATACCCAGGGCAACGATGCTGGCGACTGGATGACCTTGTCCACCACCAGCTTGCTCGTCCCCCGGGGAGGCATAACAACCTTTGAGGTAACGATGGGTGTGCCCGCTGATGCGGTGGGAACATACGTCGGCTATGTCACACTGGTCAACACCGACAATATGCCGCTGACTGAAATAACGATCCCCGTTTCGGTCAAGGTGATGCAAAGGGTGGACGGCACCACCACCAAGCAGATCGAGGGAACTGTGGATGAGGACTGGGACTTTGTATACTATACCCTCAATATCCCGGAAGGAATCGCCAACTTGAAACTGCGCTTAAGCTGGACTTCTGCGGGCAATAATTTAGACCTCTACTTGTTTGACCCGGAGGGTGAGTTGGTGGCTGCCTCATGGCTTGACAAACCGGAAATAGCTACCGTTATCGCTCCCCAGGCGGGGAAGTGGATAGTAGCTGTAAAGGCGTGGGATATCGTCGCGCCAGTAGAGACATATAAACTGACAATAAAACAACTGCCAGCAGGCTATATTACTGGCTACGTGAGGGACGTTGGTGAAGTTCCAGTAGAGGGAGCGAGGATATACGCCCGGGAGCCGATGATTGGGGTATTTGTCCAGGCAACGACTGATACAACAGGATTCTTCAGCCTCAGTGCACCGGTCGGCACCTATGACCTAACAGCACGAATGCCGGGACTCTCCCCGGGCGAGGTCTCAAGGATTGTGGTTAGCGAACGTGCCACAACGACGGTGAATTTCACCTTAGAACACGGGCCGGCAGGCTATATTTCGGGTTATGTGAGAGATATTGATGGACTGCCGGTGGCCGGGGCGCTGGTAGCTGCCCGGGAGCTGCTCACGGGGGCGGATGCTAGCACCCTAACAGACGCCAGGGGACACTTCGTGATGAGTGTCCTGGTCGGGACTTATGACGTAACGGTAGGAGCGGATGAGTTCTTTTCCGCTCATGCTCCAGAGATAGTAGTCAGCAAGATTAAGACCACTACGGTGGACTTCACTTTGATATCAAAGCGTGAAGTAACGGGTTATATCACTGGCTACGTGAAGGACACCGATGGAAATCCCATAGCCGCCGCACCACTTACGGCCTGGGATCCAGACACCGGGG
>QLUL01000127.1 GCA_018725425.1 Chloroflexota bacterium | reverse complement strand
GCATGGCCGAAGGCGACGCCGAGCTGCGCAAACACCGCCTCGAATTCCCCGCCGCCGCCCAAGGCGCGCACCTATACGCACGCGCCACCGGCCCCCACAAAATCGAACTCACCGCCGCCCCCCACCACACCGCCCCAGACCCCGCCAGCAACCACCCCAGCCAAGAGCTGCAACTGGCTTGAGCCGAAAATGGTGTCAGACCACGTTTTCCCCGCCCAAAGCCCACACCCGCAGCACGGAGAAAGCGCAGACACCCGCCGCAGATGCGGTAACATACGCACCGCACCGAGGAAGAAAAGACCCTACTGCCGACACAAGTTTAGCGCCCACCGTGTTTATCCATAACGCCCCCGCCAAACCATTGATCAGCAAAGGATTTTTACCCCCTCACAGTGCCAACCATGCCCTGATTTCAAAGGGATTGAGACCTATTTTCACAGATAACATCTGGACTAATTCTATGTGCCAACCATGCCCTGATTTCAAAGGGATTGAGACAGGACTTCTAGCGATTACTAGATTAAAGCCCCACAGGTGCCAACCATGCCCTGATTTCAAAGGGATTGAGACCCCAACGAGCCCGGTCGTCTCTGGAAATCACCCATCCGTGCCAACCATGCCCTGATTTCAAAGGGATTGAGACCCCATGGCGGTGACACTTTTTTTCCAGGATTTTTTGTGCCAACCATGCCCTGATTTCAAAGGGATTGAGACTAGTAATAGTTGTAGAAAAGCTAAATAAGACTAGTGCCAACCATGCCCTGATTTCAAAGGGATTGAGACTTCCTTTTCCGGGACTTTTTCGCGGCTTTCGCCGGTGCCAACCATGCCCTGATTTCAAAGGGATTGAGACTTACAGTTGTTGTCGAATACCACAAGCATGTTCATAGTGCCAACCATGCCCTGATTTCAAAGGGATTGAGACGGACGGGAATTACAACTGGCAAGCTCATTGGCTCGTGCCAACCATGCCCTGATTTCAAAGGGATTGAGGCAGGTGGCAAGTTTTTGCGCTGCCTTTACTGCTCGGTGCCAACCATGCCCTGATTTCAAAGGGATTGAGACTTAACTTGTGGTTTATTACTTGTAGGAGCTTGTGCCAACCATGCCCTGATTTCAAAGGGATTGAGACGTCAGAGCACGCGCACCGCTTTAGGCAGCAGTGCCAACCATGCCCTGATTTCAAAGGGATTGAGACACTCCTTGATGAATGGGGTTGTGACTTTTTCCCACGTGCCAACCATGCCCTGATTTCAAAGGGATTGAGACTATTGCCTTCGACGTTTAGTGCACCAATGTCGTTGAAGTGCCAACCATGCCCTGATTTCAAAGGGATTGAGACAAACCACGGGCAAGCCCATGAATTCCCCGATCACGTTTGTGCCAACCATGCCCTGATTTCAAAGGGATTGAGACCCAGACTTTGTCGCTTTCTGCGCAAGCAGCTTTAAAGTGCCAACCATGCCCTGATTTCAAAGGGATTGAGACGAAGCGAGTTCCGACGCTCTGTATGACGCTCTGGCGTGCCAACCATGCCCTGATTTCAAAGGGATTGAGACTCGGACGCTGCCGTCCGGCTGCACCGATTCCTCGGGTGCCAACCATGCCCTGATTTCAAAGGGATTGAGACCGCGGCTTTCGCCGCAACGTTAGAGGCCCACTGGGGTGCCAACCATGCCCTGATTTCAAAGGGATTGAGACAAGCTGGGATTCAGCGAACTCAGCGTCATTTTGCGGTGCCAACCATGCCCTGATTTCAAAGGGATTGAGACTAGTACTGGCCGTCCAGGATAAAAAACATATCGGGTGCCAACCATGCCCTGATTTCAAAGGGATTGAGGCGTTTATAGCGCTCATGACATTCTCCTTATGCAAGAGTGCCAACCATGCCCTGATTTCAAAGGGATTGCAACAAAAATGGGGTCAGACCACGTTTTCCGAGTCGCAGCTGCGCTTGAAGGGTCACGACAGCTGTGCACCCAGCGCCCATTCCTCTACCGCCAAGCCCGGTACACGCAAAAACTCTCTGGCGTTGTTGGTGATCACCACCGAGTCCTCGGCCAAGGCGTGTGCAGCGATCATCAAATCCATGCCACCAATCGGCTGCCCGGTGCGCTCCAGCGTGGCCCGAATGTGGGCGTAATGGTGCGTAGCCTCTAGGGGCCAAGGCCGTACGTCAAAACCCGCCAACCACGCTTCCACCGCTGCCTTGAATTTGGGCGAGGCCAACTTGGCAGCCCCAAAGCGCAGCTCGGCCGCCACAATCCCCGATAACCACACTTGGCTGCGCTCAAGCCCGGCAAAGCGCGCCACCATTTCAGCAGGGTGACGCCGCAGGATGTAGCTGCAAATGTTGGTGTCCAGCGTTCGGCGCATGGCGCTCGCTCAACTCCAGTCGCGCTCTTGCGGCTGAAGGTCTTGCCTGTCGGGCAAAAAGTTGTCAGGCAGGGGCGCTGAGTTGGCGTAAAACCCCTGCAACCAAAGGCCCATGTCGTGCTCGGTCGGAGTTTGCGGGTGCAACCAGAAATCAGCCCCAACCTGTTCAATGCGCACCTCCTTGGCCGTCAAGCGCAAGCGTGCAGGCAAGCGCAACGCTTGGCTGCGGCCACTCATGAATACCTTTGCGGTGATGGTCATGGCACCCTCCTTGTCATATGACTGTGCCGTATTACAGCACAAGCTCAGCCACCGCGCACTTGCACTGGGAAAACGGGGTCAGACACCTATTTTCGAAGCCCTAGGGAGCCCCCAGCAGCCGCTGGTGCTCCAGTTTGATGCAGCGCTCGCTCACCACCGCCAAGCCCGCAGCGGCGGCTCGGGCTTCGGACTCGGGGTGCGCCACGCCCAGTTGCAGCCACAGCGCGGCGGCCCCGAGTGCGATGGCAGACTCGGCCAGTGGCGGCACTTCGGCGCTTTGGCGAAACACATCCACGATGTCCAGCCGCAGCCCCTCGGCGGCCAAAGCGGCGGCGGCCTGCTCCAAGCTGGCGTGGCAAGGCTGGCCCAAAATGGTCTGCCCAGCCGCCACCGGGTTCACCGGCAGCACCCGGTAGCCCTGCTCCAGCAGGTATTGCGCCACCCTGTGGCTGGGCCGCTCGGGCTGCGGCGAAAGCCCTATCACGGCGATGGTGTGGCTGTGGCGCAGCAGGGCGCGCAGTTCGGTGTCGTTCATGGGGCGGGTTAAGGTAGGTGACTGGAAAGCGAAACCGTGTGCAGAGGGAAGGCACGCAAAAGCTGTCGATCCATGGTGAGCAGCTTGGTGTCCAGTTTGAGGGCCAAGGCCATGAACTCGCAATCGTACGCAGAGCAGGCGCTGTCGCGCACCAATTCCAGCACATTGGGAGAGTCTACTTCATGCTCTGCACCCTTAAGCAAACCCTCCGCCTCACACTGCAGGGCAAGCGCCTGTTGCCAAGAAAGTTGCCCGCGCCGCATATAGCCTGCAAGGATGTTGCGAAATTCGCTGCGCCACAAAATAGGTGCAGCCCAATCGGGATCGCGTTCAAACCATGCCTCGGCAGCGGCGCTGTGCTCGCCAGGCAGGTACAGGTAGGCCACGATGTTCGTGTCCACCACGATCATGGGCGGCCTTGATGTTTGAAGGCTTCGATTTCGTGAGCAGAAAAGACCTGCGGTGCCAACCCGTCCCGAAGCTGGCGCGCACGCTCTAGGCGTTGGTCGGGTGCAGGCTGGGGTGCAGCAGCGAGCACGGCTTGCAGGCAGACGATGGCCTCGTTATTGAGGCTGCGCCGGTGCCTGCGTGCGGACGCTTGCAGCCGCAGATAAATCTCGTCGGGCACTTGCTCCAAAAGCAGCGTGGCGGGCATGGGGCGATCCATCCAAAAAGATGAAGAAACGGCCACAGTGTAGCGCCTGCTGCCGTGCAGCAAGCAAGCGCGCCGCCCCAGCCCACAAGCTACGAAGCTGTGCCCGGCCGCAATCTACGAAGCTGCGCCCGGCCGCACCATGGGCCAGCCGCGCCGCGCCCAGGCGCTCATGCCGCCATCGACGAAGCGCACGTGCGTCAGGCCCGCGGCGTGCAGTTGCTCGGCCACGCGCGCCGAGCGGTTTTGGGTGTTGCAGATCAGCAGCA
>QLUL01000126.1 GCA_018725425.1 Chloroflexota bacterium | reverse complement strand
GTGATTATCGGGGGTGGGGTATCCAACGCCGGCGAGCTGATTCTGAAGCCTATCCGCGAGGTGATCGCACAGCGAGCCATGCCTGATTTTAGGAATCGGGCCAGGGTAATCCGCTCCGCTTTGGGGGACGATTCGGTAATTCTCGGTGCGGTGGCTCTTGCGCTGGATAAAGCCTGGTGAGCGCTCAGCGGTCAGCTCTTAGCCCAAGTTGACCAATGTCTTAACTATCACATGTTTGACAATTGGGTCTGAAAACAGATTCAAAGTCTAGGGTTTTGAGGCGATTTTGTCATTACATCGCCTTTTTCAGTCTGCTTCTGGCACTTGGGGTGGGGTGAGCGCCGTGATCCCCAAGGCCCTCAGCACTTCACGAGCTCGGTTGCTCCCTCCGGTCACACCCTGCTTGCGCTCTGAACCTACCTCCATTTCGACAACATGAATTCTACGATGACAGTAGTCGGTACTTGGATGAGAACAGGGCATTTCATACAAAAACACCCTTGCCAGAAATCTAGTTACTTAGAGTTACAATCCCGGGCATATTTCTGAAAGCGCCCGCAGCAGAGTATCGGTGTGCTCCGGCCTGCCGACGCTGATGCGAAGTTTGTCCCTCAGCCTGTGGACATCGTAGTAGCGGACAAGGATGCCCCTCTTCTCCAGGTCCTGCTTGATCTCCAGCGCCTCCCCCTTGACTACCCGGCACAGCAGGAAGCTACCCCTGGAGGGGATGGGGTCAAGAATCCCCTGCACCTTCAGCTCTTGGAAGAGGCGCTCCCTCTCAGTGAGTATTGCTCTGATCTTGCCCTGCAGGTAGTCCATATCCGCCAGCGACTCCCGGACCGCGATCTCGGCAGCGATGGTAATATTATAGGGCAACTTCATTCGGTAGATGACTTCGTTGATCTGGGGTGACAGAATAGCATAGCCGACCCGCAATCCTGCCAGTCCGGCCCACTTGCTGAAGGTGCGCAGCACGATGAGATTGGCATGGGAGGGGACGAGGGGGGCTACGCTTGCTTCAGCAAACTCATAATAGGCCTCGTCTACTACAACCAGCACCTCAGTTTCGAGCAGTTGAAGTATATCTCCCTCTGATGTGAGATTGCCCGTAGGGTTGTTGGGGGAGGTTATGAAAATGACCCTGGTGCGCTGGTCAACGGCCGATCTGATCGCGGCAACATTGACACTGTAATCTGGCCCCCGCGGAACATTGACGATCTCCCCCCCACAGACGCCGGTGCTGAAGGGATACATTCCGAAGGTAGGGGGGCAATTAATAACCCTGTCTCCCGGTTCAAGGGTAAGTCTCAGGATGAGGTCGATCAGCTCATCGCTGCCGCTGCCGACGGCGATATACTGCGGGTCAAATCCGGTGTATCCCGCCAGTAGCTGTCGTAACTCGCGGTTTAAGGGATCCGGATAGATGTGGTAAGAATCGGCTTCGCCGAGGGCACACTGGACTCGCGGCGAGCATCCATAAGGATTCTCATTCGCATCTAGCTTGATCACTTGCTCGGCAGGAATGCCGGCGCGTTCGGCCACTACCCCCACCGGGTCGATCGATTCATAGGGTTTCAGATCGGTCAGATGGCGTCTGATGAGCTTCTCTATGCTAGGCATCTCTCATTCTTCTCTCAACTGCCGCCGCATGGGCGGTGAGTCCCTCGGCTCTGGCGATGGCGGCCGCATGGGGACCCAGCTTCTTGAGGGTTTTCTTATCCAGGGCGACGAGGCTGGTGATCTTGAGGAAATCGGTCACGCTCAGCGGCGAGCTGAAGCGAGCCGTGCCTCCGGTGGGCATTACGTGGCTCGGCCCGGCCGCATAATCGCCGACAACCTCAGGCGAACTTTCGCCGATGAATATGCCTCCGGCGTTTCGAATCCGGGCAACAACGGACTCGGCGTCCCGCACGATCAGACAGAGGTGCTCCGGGGCGTAGGCGTTGACTAGCTCGACCGCCTCATCCATTCCGCTGACCACTATTATGCCTCCGCGTTGCTCCAGAGACCTCTCGGCGATCTTGCGGCGTTCCAGCTCGACAAGCTGACGTTCTACCTCAACATTGACCTCGTGGGCCAATTCAGGCGAGGTGGTGATCATGATTGCCGTGGCCAGCTCGTCGTGTTCGGCCTGGGCCAGAAGGTCGGCGGCACAGGAGCCCGGATTTGCGCAGTCATCGGCCAGGACGATGGTTTCAGTTGGCCCCTGAAGTCCATCTATACCAACTGCCCCGAAGACCTGCTTTTTTGCCAGTATAACGAAGATGTTCCCCGGCCCGCATATCTTGTCAACCCGGGGAATCGACTCCGTTCCGAAGGCAAGGGCGGCAATAGCCTGGGCTCCCCCGACGGCGAATACCCGGTCGGCCCCGGAGATATCTGCCGCCGCCAGGGTAAGCGGTGGGATATGGCCATCGGGTCGGGGCGGGGTGGCGAGGATAATCTCGTCGACGCCAGCCACCCTGGCGGGGATGGCTGTCATGAGGACGGTCGATGGATATGAGGCCGTCCCACCAGGGGCGTAGATTCCCACCCGCTCCAGTGGAGAAATGACCTGCCCCAGTCCTTCCCCGAGGTCAATCTGCCCCGTTGGCAGCAAGTCCCGCTGTTTTTGATGGAAATCTCTAATCCTCTCGGCGGCGGTTTGGAGGGCGGCCAGAAGTTCTTCGTCTACGTTATTCCGGGCCGCGGTGATTTCTTTCCTGGAAACTTCCAGACGAGTTAGCTTCGCTCCCTCCAGCCTTTCGGCGTAGTCAAGAAGGGCCGCATCGCCCCGATCTCGCACATCGGTGATTATCTGCCTTACTGCCTCCTCAGGTGTCAGCTCCTTGCCGAAGGTCTCTTTGATGCGTTCTAGCGGCAGCTTTACCGATTCCGCAGGCAGCCGCTTAAGCAGAGTGGATTTAGCGAGTTCTATATCCTGGATTACCCTCAATTCGGTTCCCTCATTCTAGTAGGGACGAGGTAACCCCGTCCCCACTTGTCAGCAGTCCGATGTCCTACGTCCGACGTCCTATAACCTATTACCTATAACCCAGTTGCACAGGCCTGAGTTCAAAGACTCTTTGAAAGTCTTTTTCGTCAAGAAGCTTCCTTTTCAGTCCTTCGTAGGGTGGGAAGGCACCTCCATACCCGATGACTCGCCTTGCCCTAGCTATCATTTCCAGTTGCTCTCTACTCCAATTGGGAGAGATATAGCTGTCCTTGTCACAGGGCTCCAGTGGCTGGTATCTCATTGGATAGGCTACGACACCCCAGGTAGTGAGGTCTTTTATTCGCTGAAGAAAGTCATCCGGTGTATCCAGGTGACCATAGAGGCAATATACTACGACTCTTACCTGGGCTATCTGAGGGAGAAACGAATTATACATCGCTGCACTTATCACTCCTTTAGCTTACCCTCTACGTAAGTATAGAAATTCTCTCGCCCTTTTGAGTAATTCCCTCGCCTCTTTTTCACTGACCAAGCCAACCTCATCATATATAGTGCGGTGTCGCTTTCTCCTGACCCGATCAAAGTAGGAAACGGAATTCTTAAAAGGTTCATCCACAGCGAACCGCATGAACTCAAAAGTGTTCTTGTGTGCTTCGGCACTGGCAGGCCTGTATCCGAGGTGAAACATATAAGCTCGGCAAGCTTGCAGCACAGCATTGTAGGCGACGGAGTAAGTCCAGTCCAGGCTTTCCCCCAGGATATTCTCAGCTAAGGCTAAATCGCGCTGAGCAATCTCAATAGCTCTGTTAATCTCTTCCTGAGTTGCTTTGAATGGATGGATACCACCCTCTTTAATGAGTTCTTCAATAGACATCAAGGTTACCTTTGAGTATCAGTTTCTCTTCCCTCTCAATTCGCTTGATAAATGGCTCGCCTTTCTTACTTCTTTCCCGGAACTCTTTTTTCGTCATCAAGTTATAATTGATTTCCCGGCCAATTTCTTTTTCGATGTCAGACACTAGCTTGTGGAGTTCGTCCTCCTCAATTTGTCCCACGACAAATAGGTCAATATCACTTTCCGCTTCTTCCCGGTTCCTAGCTACCGAGCCGTAAATGAAGGCAAGCTCTATTGACTCCGAATCCTCAAACCTAGTCCTT
>QLUL01000125.1 GCA_018725425.1 Chloroflexota bacterium | reverse complement strand
AATAGCGGTTAAAACCGGGCTGATAGGTGTGTCACCTCCGCGTTAGGCTCTGATAGTCTGAAGGAAATGCTTTTTCCAATAAAGCACGCGTTAGTATCTTGACATTATCAGATTAGATTGTAACCGATGAATTTCTTCCTGTCATTGCGAGCGAAGCGAAGCAATCCCTTTGTGAGAGATTGCTTCGTTGCTTGTGCTCCTCGCAATGACGTGGAAATTGACAATGTCAAGGTATATAACTGGAATTTTGCGGCAACCTTGCAGTCACGAGCAAAAATGAAAATATTTGCGTTGACGCGGATAAATGCAATGAATGTGGAATCTACCGCGTGGCGTGTATGACCTGGAGCCGGGATGAAACCCTTGAAAGGAAACTGCTCTGGGTTTCCTCCAGAAGGGATTAGACCCAGAGCTGGCTAAAGGAAAGCCTGTGGAGGAATTGGAGGAGGAACACCTCTTAGAGATTTTATCACACTATGACGGCAGAAAGTGGGAACTGATCCCTATTTTACTGGAGGTTCAAACCAATCTTGCCTATCTCCCCAAAGATGCAATACAGTTAATTGCAGACTTTTTTGGCATAACTGAAGGTCAAATTTATTCGGTAGCCTCTTTTTATACTCAGTTCAGGCTTCTCCCTTTGGGCAGAAATCGGGTTACAGTATGCCGAGGGACTGCCTGCCACATCCGTGGCGCGCCGCAGATTTTCGGGGAGACAGCGAAAGCGCTCGGCTTGAAGGAAGGAGAAACCTCGTCCAATCTGGAATATACCCTAGAGACCGTTGCCTGCATTGGTTGTTGCGCGCTGGCGCCATGTATGAGGATTAATCAGCAGGTCCACGGCGAGATGACTGCAGAAAAGGTGAGAGAGCTTTTCCCTGCCCCATGTGAAGGAGAGCAGGATGCTCAATAGGCGAGTCCTTGTTTGCCAAGGAACAGGCTGTATATCAGGGGGAGCGGAACAGATTCTCTCTTCGCTGGAAAAAGAAATAGCAAGACTAAATTTAAGGGAGAGCATCCAGATCAAGCGCACTGGTTGTCATGGCCTCTGCCAGCGAGGTCCTCTCGTTGTTGTCGAACCGGAGGGCATCTTCTATTCAAAAGTTAGCCAAGATGATATGCCTGAGCTCGCTAGGTCACTTTTGCCTGAAGAAAAGGCTGTTGAGCGCCTCTTCTACCGCGATCCTGCTACCGATAAACCCATACCCTGCTATCGTGACATCCCCTTTTATAGTAAGCAGCAACGCACGGTGTTACGAAATTGCGGGAATATTAACCCTGAGGACATTGATGACTACTTTGCTGTGGATGGCTATCAGGCGTTGCGTAAGGCTCTTTTTGAGCTCGCCCCTGAGCAAACCATTGATGAACTTAAACATTCCGGACTTCGCGGGCTTGGTGGGGCTGGTTTCCCGACCGGGCGGAAATGGGAAGCTTGTCGGAGAGCGTCTGGCGAAGAGAAGTATGTAATCTGCAATGCCGACGAAGGGGACCCGGGGGCATTTCAGGACCGGTCACTTATGGAGGGGGATCCCCATTCGGTTTTAGAGGGGATGATTATTGCTGCCTATGCCATTGGCGCTAAAGAGGGTTTTATCTATGTGCGAGCGGAATATCCGCTGGCGGTGAAGAGGTTGAGAATTGCCCTCACTCAGGCAAAAGAGAAGGGATTTCTTGGTAAGGATATTTTAGGCAGCGGTCTCGATTTTGATATAGTGCTTTTTCAAGGGGCTGGAGCCTTTGTTTGTGGCGAATCCACAGCCCTGGTTCTCTCCATTGAAGGCAAAAGGGGAGTGCCAAAGCCCTTCCCCCGCCCTCGCACTGCCGAAGTGGGGTTATGGGATAAGCCAACCCTGCTCAATAATGTGAAAACCTTCGCCAACATCCCCCTAATAATTGCCCATGGCTCAGAGTGGTTTGCCAGTAGAGGCACCGAGCATAGCAAGGGAACCGCTATCTTTTCGCTGACTGGTAAGGTGGCAAATAATGGTCTCATAGAAGTGCCTATGGGAATTACGCTCAGGGAGATTATCTATGATATTGGGGGAGGGATTCTTGAGGGTAAAGCTTTCAAGGCAGTTCAAACTGGGGGGCCTTCGGGGGGCTGCCTCCCGGCAAGCTTGCTGGATATAGCGATCGATTTCGACTCGCTCACCACTGCTGGCTCAATGATGGGCTCTGGAGGCATGGTAGTGATGGATGAAGACACCTGTATGGTTGATGTAGCTCGTTACTTCTTCGACTTCACCCGGAGGGAGGCTTGTGGTCAATGTATACCTTGCCGGCTGGGAACAAAGCAGATGTTTGACATTTTAGACGACATCACCAAAGGTCAAGGAAGACCCGAGGATATTGACTTGCTTTGGGAGTTGGGTGAAGCGGTGGGGAAAGGCTCGCTCTGCGCCCTGGGGCAGACCGCTCCTAATCCAGTGCTCACCACCATCCGTTACTTTCGAAATGAGTATGAAGCCCATGTCTATGAAAGAAGATGTCCAGCAGGAGTGTGCACAGCACTTGCCTGAATAGGAAGCGCCGATGGATAAAATTGCTTTCACCATTGATGGCTCGGATATTGTAGCCGATAGGGGAACAACCATTTTGGAAGCAGCGCTCCAGAACGGGATTTATATTCCGCATCTTTGTTATCATCCTGCCCTGAAGCCCTCCGGAGTTTGCCGGCTGTGTATTGTTGAGACTGGAGAGGGGCAACTCGTCATCTCTTGCCGAACACCAGTTGAAGAAGGAATTGTGGTTAAGGTAAAAAGCCCTGAGGTTGACAAGGTGCGTCGTGCTTTTGTTGAGTTGCTCATTGCCAATCATCATACAGATTGTCGCAACTGCCCCAGTAATAGGCATTGCGAGTTGCAAAGGGTAATGGCTTACCTTCGCATTAGTAAAAAAAGGATGCGCCCATTAAGATTGCCGAAGGAGGAGCTGCCTCTGGAGACCTTAAATCCATTTTTTGACTATGATCCCAATAGATGTGTCCTCTGTGGCATCTGTGTGCAAGCCTGTGAAGATGTTCAAGGGGTCAGTGCCCTTAAGTTTGTAGGTCGAGGTTATAGCACCAAAATCGCCTTCTTTGGGGATAAATCCCAATGCGAGTCATGTAGGGAGTGTATGCTTAAATGTCCTGTTGGCGCCCTGTTGGCAAAGGGGGATCAGAAGAAGGTATAATCAGTCAAGCTCCGAACATACTGGCCACTACCACCAAAGCCAAACTTGGTGAACTTTTCCTTACCGTTACCTGCGAAGGTAGATATAATGATGTGATTGAGAGAAAGAGGAGGTGTTTTATGTCAGGATACCAGACGATCATAGTTGAGAAGAAGCGCCGAACAGGCATACTCACACTGAATCGCCCTGAGGTGCGCAACGCTCTTAATGCCCAGCTTACTGAGGAGCTCCTTGATGCCTTGCACGTGATGGAGGATGATTCCGGGGTGGGTGCCGTGATTCTGAAAGGTGCCGGGAAATCCTTTTGCTCCGGTCACGATTTCTCCGAATTGATGGGGAAGACATTGATGGAATACCGTGTCACATTTGCGAAGTCCGTGCGCATACTGGAGGCCATCGCTGGAATGGGCAAGCCGGTCATCGCCGCTGTGCATGGCCATGCAAGTGCTATGGGTTGCGCCCTGGCCGCGGGCTGTGACCTGGCGATAGCCTCGGAGGACGCCATTTTTCAGACGCCCGGGGTAAATATCGGATTCGCCTGCATAACCCCTATGGCCGGTATATATCGCAGTGTGGGCCGAAAGAAATGCCTGGAACTCATCTTGACCGGGGAGCCTATCAATGCCTGCGAGGCGGAGAGAAGCGGGTTGGTTAACCGGGTTGTCCCGCGGGAGAAGCTCGAAGAAACGGTGATGGAGATGGCGGAGAAGATCGCCGGCAAAGCTCCATTGGCAGTTCGGCTGGGCAAGCAGTCGTTCTATCAGATGGCGGATATGGAGCACAGCAAGGCTTACGCTTATGCCATCGAGATGATCTCCATCAATGCCGCAACCGAGGATGGACATGAGGGGATGGTTGCCTTCCGGGAGAAAAGACCGCCTCAATGGCAGGGGAGGTAGACAAACTGTAAGAAGTGT
>QLUL01000124.1 GCA_018725425.1 Chloroflexota bacterium | reverse complement strand
GGAACCGAAATCCGGAAGATAGGAAAGCTCGAGTGATGAGGTTTACCACAGCATTCCGGCCGATTTTGTCTGCTTTCTGGCAGACCACCGACTGATCGGCTTGCGCTACCTTGGAGCGTATATTATAATTGTAACAACAGTAGCAATACTTCACTGGCAGAACGTAGTCTCTTTTTGAAGGGCAAGTGTGGTTCCTGCAAAGAATATCCGGCCATTAGGCGCTTGCCAGCGCAAGATCGACCAAATATTGTCAATAGACTCATTGATTTCAAGTAACTAATCAGCTATTTAGCGGCATAGGAATTTCAAAGTGCAGAGTGCAAATTGAAAAATGCAAAATGCAAGGAAAACTTCATAAAACTGACTTGCCCCGTGTAATATTTGTCGGGGTGGGGAAAATTTGACTTCTGCAATTTACAATTTGAATTTACCCGAACGAAGTGAGGGTTATCTTGGCTGAAGGCTGAAGTTTTCTAAAAGTCTTCAGTCTTCAGTCTATCCACCTGAGCAGTTACGTTTGAGGAAGTATCTATGTCGGAAAGGGAAGAGCCAGTAATCGAGGTAGTTGGCTTAACAAAGGGCTTTTCAGATGTCCTTGCGCTGAACGATGTCTCGTTTAAGGTTTTTAAGGGGGATGTATTTGGTTGCATTGGGCCAAATGGAGCCGGAAAGACAACTGCAATTCGCTGTATCTTGGATGTACTAAGGCCATCTAAGGGCGAGGCAAAGATATTTGGTGAGAGTTCCAGCAATCACTTCTCAAAATATGGCGGCAAGATTGGAACAGCGTTAGAGAACCCCGGCCTGTATGAGGAACTAACCGGGGAAGAGAATCTGGATCTCTATTCTCATATTCTTAAGATCGTAAAGGAAGAGAGAAAGAGAAGGATAGACCTCTTGCTCTCGTTTGTTGGCCTGGAGGCAAAGAGGAGAGAGAAGATAGCAGCGTACTCCCATGGGATGAAGAAACGGCTGATTCTTGCCAGGGCCCTACTCAATGACCCGGAGATATTAATTTTTGATGAGATTACGAGCGGACTGGACCCCGAACAGAAAAGGATATTCTACGAATTGATAAGACACCTGAGAGAGGAAGGGAAGACCATATTCTTCAGTTCCCACGTATTGAGTGAGGTGGAGGGTATCTGTAATAGGCTGTGTATCTTGAGAGAAGGCAGGGAGGTCTTTTGTGATACCTTAGAGAACCTCTTCTTGCGGTTCGGCAGATATGTTGTCAGGGCAAGATTCGGTGATGTTGAAAGGATTGATGAAATTGGCAATCTACCATTTATCAAGAATAGATGGATCGAGGATAGTAATATCACGATGTTTGTCTCCATTGACAACATTCAAGAGGTCAATATGAAGCTAGACGGGTTAGGGTTGTTTGATCTATCTGTCACCGAGATCAAACTTGATGATATCTATGCCACAATCTTTGGTCTGGAGGATAAAACGAGAGACAGCGTGAAGAGATTCAGGGAGAGCTTCTCAAAAGGGGGGGGATGAACAATGATCTCTATGTTATACTTTGAGTTGAAACTCCTTAGGAAGCGCAAGATATTATTTATTGTGATGCTCTTGTTGCCCATATATTTCGTTCCAATTAGTCTCCTAATACCACCTGATGAAGACCTTTTTATTGTTCAGTTGATCCCACTCATTGTTGGTTGGTTACTTAGTGGTGGTAACGTCACATCCATGAAGAGATACCGGCAGTTTGAATCTCTCTTCTCGCTATCTGTTGCCCCGAAGCATATATTCGGTAGCAGTCTCCTCGCCCAGGGAATATATTATGTTTATGTATTCCTTATCTTTCTCCCCCTCTATCTGCCTGGTGTCTCCATTGGTTCCCTGACAGAGCTCAGGGCAGTGTTTCTTATTGCTTGTCTGTTGATGGCGCTGAAGGGTCTTGCGAACTATATCGCACTGTTGATCAGGAGGATATACCTTATTAGTTGGGCTACCATGCTTATTTACATGCTAGCTTTCTTTAGTTTGGGGCATATTCAAAGAATAGTCGAATACCCTTACGCATGGATGGTCTTGCCGATCTCTCTTGTTGCAATAGCAATTACATACATGATGACTACCAGATTAAGTAAGGAAAGGGTAATATTAAGCAGCGAATAGGGGATCCTTTAGGGACTAAAGCCTGAAGTCTTGCGCCAAATGGCAAAATAGTCAACCACGGAGACACCGAGGCATTGAGAAAGCACAAAAGAATTCTCCGTGTCTCTGTGCCTCTGTGGTAAATTTGGTGGTTCGGGCTCGTCCGGGTTAGGAGTGTACCGAGAATGAAAGAAGATTTAAAAGAGGCGCTGAGGCTCATGTTTTCCCAAAGGGAAAGTGAGTCTGAGAAAGTGCATCTTGCTGATCTTAAGCGACTGCTGCCTTATGCCAGGCGGCGTTGGAAGACAATTCTTGTTGGTTTTATCTTGCTTATAATTACCGCTTTGATACCACTTCCTATTCCCTACCTGACGATGATGGTTATTGATGATGTCTTGTTGGGAGATCAGGATGCACGTTTGTTTGTTTTGCTGATTTTGATAATGGTGGGTCTCCATATTGGTGAGATGATATTTTCCTCTATTACAGATTATCTGTTTGCTGTCATAAACCAAACGGTGCTGGCTGATATCCAGAAGGACCTTTTCTCCCGGATTTTAAGACTTCCATTCTCCTTCTTCAATGAATCTCAGACTGGCTATCTATTAAGTCGAATGGGGGAGGTATCTGCATTAAGCACTATCTTTTCCAATGCCTTAATAATGCAACTCATCGGTTTTGTTCAGTTTATATTTATCCTGGTGATGCTTTTCTATCTAAACTGGCAATTGACCTTAGTTGCATTATTGACCCTGCCCATCCTGTTTGTGGTGCTAAAATACTCATCCCGAGGAATTTTACCCGTAAGCGAGGAGCTTATGGAGAGCGCTGCTGAGATATCCTCGCATATGGAGGAGAGTTTTTCAGGGATTGAGGTAATAAAGTCATTTGGAACCGAGGCACGGGCAAGCGAGGGATTAACACAAAAGCTTAATATCTTTGTTCGCAAGGGCATTCTCGAGTCAATGATCTTCACTATATTTAGTCAGGGCACTACCCTGATATTTGCGTTAAGTCTACTACTCATTCTCGTGGTGAGCGGTTTCCAGATAATGGCTGGAGTATTTACCATTGGTGGCTACCTTGCCTTCGTTGGATATGTAGGAATGCTATATGCCCCCATAGCTTCTATCGCTTCATTTGGTATGACTCTCCAGCCCATTCTAGTTGCCCTCTCTCGAGTCCTTGAATTCTTTAAGTTGACAAGCGAACATGAAGGGAGAGGCGACGAGACATTAAACTATATTAGTGGAAAGATTGAGTTCAATGGGGTTAGTTTCTCTTATGATGGAAACAAAAAGGCAGTGGATAATGTCACTTTTGCTATCAGACCAGGGGAGAAGGTTGCCATAGTTGGTCCTAACGGGGCAGGGAAATCAACTTTAATTCAGCTTCTCCTGGGGCTCCAGCTGCCTCAAGAAGGGTCTATCCTCATTGACGGACAGGATATAACCAAAGTCAAGCTCTCATCTCTCAGGGAGAGGATTGGGATTATCTCTCAAAACATCTTTCTCTTTAATGACACCGTAAAGAATAATATCGTCTATAGTGATCCCGACATCTCCGATCAAGAAATAGAACAGGTAATCAAAAACTTAGGAATAACAGATTTCATTAAGAACCTCCCACAAGGCTTGAACACTGTTATTGGGGAGCGCGGGGTTAAATTGTCCGGCGGCGAGAAGCAGCTACTGGCCTTCATCAGAACAACCCTGAAGAAGCCACCAATATTAGTGCTCGACGAAGCCACCTCAGCGATAGATCAAACGACAGAAAAAAAGATAGAGGAGATTATTAAGAGCCAATATCAACAAAATGCGGTTATCATTATCGCTCACAAATCAGAGTTAATTAAGATTGCTGACAAGAGAGTAATCTTAGATAAGGGAGAAATTGTGAGGATTGAAGATCAAAACTAGTGAGGCGATTTCGGGAATTGACTTTTGCCAGGAACGCTTTTACAATGAGGGTAAGATGGGGTGGGGTTCGGGGTCAGGTCTTGCATTCCGACATTTTCCTCCTTCGCCGA
>QLUL01000123.1 GCA_018725425.1 Chloroflexota bacterium | reverse complement strand
CCGATGAGGTGCGGGAGGGAGTGATGGGGGCACGCATTGCGGCCCATGCCGGAGATATAGTCAAGGGGATCAGAGGTGCCCGGGAATGGGATCGTCAGATGTCCATCGCACGGAAGAATCTCGACTGGGACAGTCAGATCAAACTCGCCCTCGACCCCCAAAAGGCAGCCCAGGTTCATGCCCGCCGACCAACAGGTGGCGGTGGCTGCAGCATGTGCGGGAGTTACTGCGCCATGGAACTAGTGAGTGAATACTTAGGGAGTCCAAAAAAGGAGTGCTGAGTTCACATAAGGAGGGGGTAATGACTCAAGAAAAGCCAAAGGAGAAGGTGATCACCATTGACCCAAAGGAAGTACGTGAAGGAGCCTGCCACATACGTAAGTGGGGCGAAGGGAAAGTCTCTATCTGCAAAGAGAACGGCAAGATAAAAATCTTTGAGATCGAGAAGGAAGAATAGCCAGCTGGAACTATGGCGAGTGTGGCCACTTCGTCTCCTCGTAGAGAAAAGGACTTCCGAGCTTATTCTCGATCCGATGAGCTTTCCAGAGTGTGTGAGCAAAGAAGTCAGAATATGGCAATGGAAGAAGATGAAAACAGTGAAGTATATCGTACATCACAAGAAGGATGGCACATACGACGTGATGAAGTCGGAGTGATTGCTCGTACAGAGTAGGGACAACTCGAAAAGTGGCTGTGTAGAGTAAGAAATGAGAACCGCGAAACGTGAGACTATTCTTCCTATTGTTGTACTGGTTATCGTAATTGTCTTCATAGCCACGGTCTCCTGTGCTCCCCCAATAAGGCTGACTGCCGAGGAGTTCATCGTCACTACCCATCCTGCCTGGCAGCGCCACCCCTCCATCAGTGGCACGATCGTTGTATGGCAAGATCGCGCCGCAGGTCTCAGTGACAACATCTATGGCTATGATCTTGCGGATGGCGCTGAATTGGTTATCTCTCCCACCCCGTCGTCGAAGAGCGACCCCGATATAAGCGGGAACATCGTCGTCTGGGCTGACAATCGCAATGGCAACTGGGATATCTTTGGGTATGATATCAATACCGGGGAAGAGTTCGCCATCTGCACCGATCCCGTCGATCAGAGAAACCCGTCCGTTGATGGCAGCATCGTTGTATGGGTGGATGAGCGAAATGGCAATCGCGACATCTATGGGTACGACCTGAGAACCGGTACCGAATTCGTCATCTGCGACGATCCAGACGATCAAGACTCCCCCGACATAAGCGGCAATTTCATCGTCTGGGCGGATAACCGCAATGGCAACTGGGACATCTACGGCTACGACCTCTTGACGAAAAGCGAATTCCAGATCACCCACGATCCAGCCAATCAGCGATATCCGTCAGTGAGCGGCAGCACGGTCGTCTGGGCGGATAACCGAAATGGCAACTGGGACATCTTTGGCTACGATCTGGAGATCGGCGACGAGTTCCCCATTACCACTAACGCTGCCGAACAGCAGAGCCCGGTTGTCGACGAGAACGTGGTTGTCTGGATAGATCAGCGCCGAGGAAACTGGGACATCTATGGCTACGATTTGGCCCTCAGGTTCGAGTTCTCCATTTCCACCAACCTCGCTGAACAATGGCATCCGGCAATCAGCGGGAATACCCTGGTCTGGATGGACAAGCGCAATGGCAACTGGGACATCTATGGAGCCAGGCTAGCATGGGAGCACTAAGGTGGAAGCGGAGATAATCTCCATCGGCACTGAGATTCTCCTCGGAGAGATAGTCGATACCAATGCCCCCTACCTGGCCGGACAACTACCGCTGCTGGGTATCGATCTCCACTGGATCACCCAGGTGGGTGACAACCAGGTGCGAGTAGTCGAAGCCCTGCAGCGAGCATGGAGCCGCTCCGACCTGATTATCACCACCGGGGGCCTCGGCCCGACCGAGGATGATCTCACCCGCGAGTCCATCGCGGCGATGCTCGGCGAGGAGATGAAGGTTGATCCGGACCTCGAGAAATGGCTGCGCGGTCTATTCGCCCGGCTCGGCTACGAGATGCCGGAACGGAACCTCAAGCAGGCGACACTGATCCCTTCGGCAAGGGCAATCCCTAATCCCAGGGGAAGCGCCCCCGGCTGGTGGATAAAGCGTGAGAACAGGATACTCCTCGCCATGCCCGGACCCACAGGAGAGATGCAGCGGATGTGGGAGAGAGAGATCAGGGAGGAGCTCCGCCGAACGATCAACACAGCCATCATCGTCTCTCGAACGCTCAAGATGTTCGGATTGCCCGAAGCAAAGGTTGATGAACTGGTGAGCCCCCTTCTCTCCTCCAGGAACCCCACGATCGGGGTCTACGCCAGGCCAAGCGGCATTGAACTTCGCCTGACGGCTAAGGCCCCCGACCGGGGGGAAGCCGAGAAAATGCTCGCCCCGCTCGAGGCGCAGATCCGCTCCATAATCGGCGACCATATCTGGGGCAGCGATGACGAAACCCTCGAACAGGTGGTCGGCGACTTCCTCCGACAGAAAGGCCTGACTCTGGCAACCATGGAATCCTGTACCGGCGGACGGCTGGCCGATCTTCTCACGGATGTTCCTGGGAGCTCGGACTATTTCAAGGGTGGGCTGGTGGCTTACTCAAACGAAATGAAGGTCACTTTTGGGGTTGCCCTCGATTTAATCACTCAGCATGGGGCAGTCAGCTCGCCGGTTGCTGAGGCAATGGCTGTGGCCGCCAGGAGCTGTCTCGGCGCTGATATCGGGATCGGGATAACCGGGATAGCCGGGCCAGAGCAGATCGAGGGAAAACCGATAGGCACGGTTTACATCGGGATCACGGACGGAACGAGAACGTGGTCAACACGCACCATCTTTCCCCAGCACCGCCGGCGGATAAAGCTCTATGCCGCCACAGAGGCTCTCAGCGAGCTGAGGCGCCTCTTGCAGGGGATAGGGGACAGGGGGGATAACCCCTAACCCTTAGGTGAAGAGTAACTACACAGCCCCCTGTGTGTCCCCCTGAGCGCAGCGAAGGGTCTCCGAGATTCTTCGGTCGCTACGCTCCCTCAGAATGACATTAGGGTGAGTAGTTACGGTGAAGAATATGTTTAAATCAAGGAAGATTTTCTATGGCTGGTGGATTGTGCTATCGGGGGCTCTCATCGGCAGCTACATCGCCGGGGCCTTCTTCTACGGCTTTACCGCTTTCGTCGCCCCGATGACCGAGGAGTTCGGCTGGAGTCACTTTGCATTCTCTCTAGCCGCCTCCCTCCGTGGCATAGAAAGGGGACTGCTCGCCCCTTTGATGGGCTTCCTGGTTGACAGATTGGGTCCGCGGAAACTGATCTTCTCCGGCGCATTGGTGGGTGGTCTGGGATTCATCTTGCTCAGTATTACAGATTCCCTGATCATGTTCTACGGCGCATGTATCGTCCTCTCGATAGGCTTCAGCGCCTCTGGTGGGCTGGCGTCGATAACAGCAGTGGCACACTGGTTCCACCGCAAAGTGGGCCGGGCCATGGGCCTGATGACCACCGGCTTCGGCATGGGTGGCCTGCTTCTGCCGGTTGTGATCTGGCTCATTCATCACCATGGGTGGCGGGCGACTTTTCTTTTCCTTGGGATAGGGACATGGGTCATCATTCCCTTGCTGGCACTGGTCGTTCGCCACAAGCCGGAGCAGTACGGCTATCTTCCCGATGGCGACTTCATACCTGTCCTGGAGAATGCGGGGAACCCAACCAGTGAGATAGCATTCGATGCAAGGCAAGCACTCAGGACACGCACATTTTGGCTTCTATCGCTCTCCTTCGCCATCTGCTTCATGGGGGTGGGAGCGGTGGTCCTTCATGTGATGCCCTATCTCAGAAGTGTGGATCTTGCCCCAGGGTCAATCGTACTCGTGGCTACCCTCATTCCCCTGTTGAGCATCATTGGGCGACTAACCTTCGGATGGCTGGGCGACGTTTTCCCAAAGAGGCATGTCCTGTCCCTCACCACCGGTTTGCAGGCTATCGGCTTGCTTGCCTTCTACTATGCCCCTGCCTTATGGGCGCTCATCATCTTTCTGGTCACCTTCGGCTCCGGTTATGGGGGAGCGATCGCCCTGCGACCGGCTATCCAGAGGGAGTATTTCGGCCGAAATGCCTTTGGGTCCATTCAGGGCTGGAGCATGGCCGTTATGA
>QLUL01000122.1 GCA_018725425.1 Chloroflexota bacterium | reverse complement strand
TGGTCAAGGTGTATTGCGGAAAATGATGTGCCTTTCCCACTCTGAGGACGGCTCAGGGAAGTCGCTGCGGAAGTGAGCACCACGACTCTCCTCCCTGATCAGGGCTGCTTCGATGAGGAGACGCCCGACGAGCACCATGTTGCAAAGTTCATAGTATGGGCGGTCGGTTGGCTTCTGCAATTTCTCATACCAGGCCGCCAGGACAAGGGCCGCAGAATTTACATAGATGTGGTTTCAATCGCCTATAAGTCGGGGCTCCCTTTTTTACAAGTCCATTCCACCCGCTATAGAGCGCCTTGTTAGGCGTTATTTCACCGATGGTATCCCAAGGTCTTTGCATATTTTCTTTGCGAGAGTCTCCCTTATTTCAGAATGCCTTGGAACTGCTGAGCGCTTATTAAGTTTGAGATTATGCCACCACGAATGACGACTCCCTTCTCTCAGCAACTCACAGCCGTGTGAGCGGAGATGCCGAAGCAATTCCCTTCGCTTCATACAGCGACTTTTTCTTCTTGAAAGTCAACTCCAGCCGCAGACAGAGCATCCTGCCTGTTAAACTCTAAAGCCTCTTTCAAGGTGACCCGGAGAGTCTCCAACAGTTCTTCACGGGTGCGTTCCTGGCAATTCACCCCCGGAACTTCTTCAATCCATCCTATCCACCAATCATTTTGCTTCTTGGTCACCGCTGTATATTCTTTGTTCATACCGTGCCCCCAAACTTCTAATAGTCTTGCAAAATATTACCCTATATATGCGATTTCATCAAACTTCAGCACCGGTCCAGTAGGTCAATCCTCACTAAAACATCTCTACATCTCTATGAGCCACCTTTTGGAGTCCCTTGTTCAACAAAAGAAAGAAAGTTTCTTTTCAGTTGCTCAAACTCCTCAGGATCGATTTCATAAGGACCTCGAGTAACAATGGCATGCGATTGAGTTTTGAAATGAATACTTATTTTCATTGATAGTCTCCCTTCCAGTCCCTATGCCTAACGCTAAAGCTCACCGTTTCAATCCCCTATAAGTCGGGGCTCTCTTTTGCACGGAACGTACTGACATTCCCCAAGTCCATCAGTATCTTGTTTCAATCGCCTATAAACGGCTCTCTCTTTTACACGGAACGTACCAACATTTCCCAAGTCTTCAGTATCTTGTTTCAATCGCCTATAAACGGCTCTCGCTTTTTCCACCCTCCTGTTTTCCAGCTTTGGCTCTTGAAGCTGAAAAGGTTAATTTCTGATAATCGCCTTCGGCTCACTAAGAATCATGCCACATTTTAAGCATTTTATCAACCCAAAAGCCCTCATAATTCCGTCAGGAGCGAGACCCCAGCTCATGATGTCATTCCCTCCTTGTCCCTCCCACTTTCCATAAAATACATCTATGAATTTGCTGGTCAAGGCGTATTGCGGAAAATGATGTGCTTTTCCCACCCTGATGATGGCTCAGGGAAGTCGCTGCGGAAGTGAGCACCGCGACTCTCCTCCCGGATCAGGGCTGCTTCGATGAGGAGACGCCCGACGAGCACCATGTTGCACAGTTCGTAGTATGGGCGGTCGGTCGGCTTCTGCAATCTCTCATACCAGGCCGCCAGGACAAGGGCCGCCTCTTCAAGTTTGTCTCTGCTGCGGATAATTCCGGCGTTGTCCCACATGAGGGATTGCAGTATCGCTAGTCTAAGAGGGGTAGTAATCCGCGAGGTATCGTATTTTCTCAGCGTAAAGTGCCTTTCCTCTACTGCCTTTTTATCCCTTACGGTTTCTTTCCCGCCGAACGTTTCTATGATTCGCTTGCTAAAGACCAGTACCTCCATCAAGGAGTTTGAGGCCAGCCTATTTGCCCCATGAACGCCAGTGCAGGCGACCTCCCCACAGGCGAAAAGGCCGGAGATATTAGTCTCTCCCCGAGTGTTTGTCTTGACTCCGCCCATCATGTAGTGCGCCGCTGGTGCCACCGGAATGAGCCCCCTGGTAATGTCGAGGCCGTGTTTGAGGCAGAAACGGTAGATGTGAGGGAAGCGGGTAGTAATGGTTTGGCGAGGCAAGTGGGTAACGTCGAGGAAAACGCGGTCACTACCGGTCTTTCTCATCTCCGCAACTATGCTGCGAGCCACGATATCGCGCCGGGCAAGGTCGGCTTCCGGCGTGTAATGGTGCATGAAGCGATGCCCTTCAACGTTGCGAAGAACGCCCCCCTCCCCCCGGACCGCTTCACTGATCAAAAACGGGGGGACGCCCGGCAAGCGGAGGGCGGTGGGATGGAACTGGAAGAACTCCATATCGGTGATCTCGGCTCCCGCCCTGTAGGCCAGGGCAACGCCGTCGCCGGTGGCGATATCCGGGTTGGTTGTCAGCTTGAAGAGCCGGCCGGCTCCACCGGTGGTGAGGATGATGATCGGGGCATGAAATTCCTCAATCGAGCCTGCTCGCGAGTCGAAGGCAATCACCCCCTGGGCAATGCCATCTCGAACGATGATCTCGGTAGCGAGACAGTGTTCCATGATGGTAATGTTAGGCGCCACGCGAGCAGCCTTGCTGAGTGTGACCTCTATTTGTTTGCCGGTGGCATCGCCGCCGGCATGCAGTATTCGGGACCTGCTGTGAGCCGCTTCCCTGGCGAGTGCTACCTCACCGTCCTGGGTATCGAAGGGAACCCCGATCTCGATAAGGTCGGCGATTCGGTCGCTGGCTTCATTGACCAGAATGCGGACTGCCTCCGGATCACACAGACCGGCACCGGCGGCGATAGTATCCTCGAAATGTATTTCAGGCGAATCATCGCGGCCGATGGGCGCCGCGATGCCCCCCTGGGCATACTTGGTGTTGCACTCATCGATGCTGCCCTTGGTGAGAATGAGGACATTCCCCACCTCGCGAGCCAACAGAGCGGTGTAGAGGCCGGCGATTCCACTCCCGATGATGATGAAGTCGAAACCTTCATCTATCATTGTCATCCTATCCCTAACCCGGATAAGCCGGAACCAAAAAAGTTTTCCATTTTGCGCAAGACTTCACTTTTAAGGGACTAACCCGGATGAGCCGGAACCAAAGAGGTGCTCCCCGAAATTCCAATGGCCAAATCTCAATTTCCAAATAATAAACCACATTCTGATCACCAAACCTTTGTGCTTCGCTGTTTGAGATTTTGGTGATGGGTCATTTTTGCCTTAAAATTCCAATAACCAAATTACAAGTTACAAACAAATTCTAATTTCCCAATGACCAAAATTCCACACACCGTTTCGGTCATTGGTTATTTGGTCATTATTTGGTTATTGGTGCTTGGAATTTGGTGCCTAAACATAATTGGTGCTTGGGATTTGTGATTTCAAGTTTTGCCATTTTGCGCAAGACTTCAGATTTTAGATACTATAACAGGTGTCCCTTGAAGCGACCAGGGGCCAGCATGGTCTATTTTGACTTGAACCAGTTGCCCCAGGCAACCATAATCGCTGTTGAAAAACACTAGTTTACCAGTTCTGGTGCGACTTTGCCACCTGGTGCCCTTCTGACCCTCAACCAATACCTCCACCGTCTGCCCTAAGAAGAGAGCGTTTCTCTCGATGGCAATTCGCTCTTGGGCCTCTTCAACTTGCCGCAATCGATCCCCCTTCTCTGCAGGTCCCACATTGTCTTCGAGCTTTCGCGCGGCAATGGTCCCCGATCGCGGTGAGTATGCCGCGACATGGACGGTATCGAATCGCAGCTCCTGGAGCAGGTCGAGGGTTCGCCGAAACTGCTCCCGCCCCTCGTTGGGGAAGCCCACGATCACATCCGTGCTCAGGGCGACGTCGGGGATGGCCGAGCGTATGCGGCAGACCAATTCGCCATATTGCTCTATGGTGTATCCTCGCCTCATCGCCTTTAGAATCTTGTTGTCACCTGCTTGGACGGGGAGGCTGATGTGCTCGCAGACCTTATCCAGAGAGGCGACCGCCTCAATAAGCTTCTGGTCCATATCCTTTGGGTGAGAGGTCAGAAAGCGAATGCGAGCCAAGTCGTCGATCTGGTTTAGTTCTCGCAGCAAGTCGGCAAGATCCGGTTTGCCCGGCAGATCGTGCCCGTAGGAGTCCACGTTCTGTCCCAGCAAGGTAACCTCCTTAACTCCGCCCTCGGCAAGCCCCTGAACATCGCCGATGATCTCCGCCAGGGGGCGACTCTTCTCCCTGCCCCGCCGATACGGGACGATGCAGTAGGAACAGAA
>QLUL01000121.1 GCA_018725425.1 Chloroflexota bacterium | reverse complement strand
CTAATATGGTAATCACCCGGACCATGATCGAGGATCACGCATGGGATTACGAATTCGACAGTTTCTCCAATCTGGTGGATGTCTATGTTCGCCGATTACGGCGTAAGATTGATGCAGAAGCAGAAGACAGCCCGATCCAAACAGTCAGGGGAGCTGGCTATCGGTTGAAGTCGCCATGAGCTTCGTTCATACGATCACATTTCGACTGACCATCTGGTATCTTCTGGTACTGGGAATCATCCTCACGTTGCTCAGTACCGGAGTGTACTTCTACCTCTGGCACAGCCTTTACGCGAACCTCGATCAGTCCCTCGAGGCACGTGCGGCACAGCTAGGGGATATGCGAGGAATTCTCACCAGTATCAGGCAAGGAACCTTCCAGGAGGAATTGGGAGAGGTGGTCTCGCTCTACTTCTACTCCGGAGATGAATTATTGCAGGTATCCGCCCGGGATGTAGATATCCCCTACGATAGCCAACTGGTGGAACAAGCCCTCGCCGGCGGGAGCTCCTTTGCCACCGTGAAAACTGAAGATCACCAGGAGGTGCGTCTCCACGCTGTTCCTTTTTCGCTGGAGGCCCCGGCTTTCTTTCCCCACAGACACGGTATGTCCCCCAGGAGAACCGATATCGAGTCTGCAGCCCTGGTCATCGGCCGGTCAACGGAGGAGATCGATCAGGCGCTGAAAAGGCTGAGACATACCCTCATCCTCGCATTCCCTTTGACCATGATTGTTGCAGGTGCTGGCGGTGTCTTTCTTGCCCGGCGGGCTCTCAAGCCTGTAGAGCATATTGCTCAAACAGCACGAGAGATAGAAGAGAGCGACTTGAGCCAACGGATCAAAGTTAACACCAGGGACGAGTTGGGCCGGTTGGCCTCGACACTGAATGAAATGATTGAGCGCCTGGAACAGGCGTTTCGTCGCCAGCAGGAATTCACCGCCGACGCCTCCCATGAGCTGCGTACGCCTCTGGCTGTTATTCAGGCAGAATCCACTCTCGCGCTGCAGAAAGACAGGGTGGCCAGCGACTACCGGGGCTCACTGGAGCTCATATCGCAGGAAACGAATCATATGGCTACCATCGTTGATCAGCTACTGACCCTGGCACGCGCGGATGCCGGCAAACAACAGTTCGTCTTTGAAGACATCTCTCTGGGTGAGCTTCTCGGTGAGCTGGCTCCGGATATAGAACTACTCTGTCGAGAAAAGAGGCTTCACTTCCAACTCGGTCCGGTGGAAAATCTGGTCGTCCGAGGAGACAGAGCCAGGCTAAAAGGGCTATTCTTGAACCTCTTGGACAATGCTATCAGATATACACCGAGCGGCGGAACCGTATCCGTCTCCTTTACCCAACAAGAACAGATGGCAGTAGTAGCCATCAGAGACACCGGCATCGGGATTCCGCCGGAACACATACCGCACATCTTCGAGCGTTTTTACCGCGTGGATAGAGCTCGTTCTCGTGCTGAAGGAGGTAGTGGGCTCGGGCTGGCTATCTGCCGGCATATCGCTAAGGCTCACCGGGGCAAGATAGAAGTCGAAAGCCGGGTCGGGGAAGGGAGCACCTTTTCGGTATTCTTGCCGCTCTCGGAGTAGCCAGTAATCTTAAGAAGCCTCCTCTCCTACTGACTTCGGGCCTCTGACTGCTTGCTCCACCAAATAACCCTGTGCTAAAATACTACTTGGATAGGACGAATCCGTTCTATTATCCCTTCTGAGATGGCTGTCTGTGAAATCAATGAACTGCTGGCCAGAGAGTATGGAGATCATCGGTGGCGTCATCACCGCGACCCGCTCTCTGAATTGATTGCCACCATCCTTTCGCAGAACACTTCGGACGTCAATTCCGGCCGGGCTTTCGCCTCGCTGGTTGCTACCTTCGGCAATTGGGAAGAGGTTGCCCGGGCCGATGTGGCCGAGATAGCATAGAACTAACCACGGAGACACCGAGGCACTGAGAAAGCACCAAGAAAAATATAAAGAATTCTCCGTGTCTCTGTGCCTCTGTGGTGAATAGTCGTTGTTATGGAAAGAGAGCGATTCGAAGAGCTAGTCGCCGCAGCACTCGAGGGGCTACCCCCGGCGTTCGCCGAGAGGCTGGAGAACATCGCCGTGATGGTGCAGGACTGGCCAACCACGGATCAACTGGCTGAAACGAGGGTCAGGCGCCGCGAGAATCTGCTGGGACTTTATGAAGGCATCCCACTCCCCAACCGGGGAAGGTCATATAACATGGTCTTACCAGACAGGATAACCATTTTCCAGAGGCCAATCGAAATGCATTGTCGCTCCGATGCGAGGATCATACAGAAGATACAGGATACGGTGAGGCACGAGATAGCCCACTACTTCGGCATCAGCGACGCCAGGCTGAACGAACTCGGCAAGTAATGAATGGAGGTAACTACATAGGCTCGTTCGCCCTGAGCCTGTCGAAGGGCTGTGCATGGTTCGACAAGGCTTCGGCGTGAGCTCAGCCGAACGCTCACCACGAACGGCTTGACGGGTGAGTAGTTACAAATGGAGAACGCAATGGAAACCATGAATGTCGGCATCATCAATGTGACCGGCTACATCGGCGTGGAGCTGGCACGATTGCTCTGGCAGCATCCAGGTGTTCATCTGGTCTCTGTTACCGGGCGAAGCGCTGTGGGAGAGAAGCTGGGAGAGGTTTTTCCCCATCTGGCTGATGTTGACCTCACGATCGAGTCGGAGCTGGGGGAGGGGGTTGATCTGGCGTTCTCTGCCCTGCCTCACGCAGTCAGCGCCGAGGCGGCAGCGGCGGCCCTGGAGCACGACATCAAGGTGATCGACACCAGCGCTGACTTCAGGCTAAAGGACGTCGAGGAATATCAGCGCTGGTACAAGGTTACTCATCCATCGCCGGAGCTCTTGAGCGAGGCGGTTTATGGCTTGCCAGAGCTTCATCGTGCCGAGATCTCGGAGGCTCGTTTGGTGGCCAATCCCGGCTGTTACCCCACCAGTGCTATCCTCGCCCTTGCCCCCGCCATTCGAGAGGGCATCATTGAACCCGATGTCATTATTGATAGCAAGTCGGGTGTCTCCGGAGCCGGTCGAACCCCGACTCTTACCACCCATTACGCGGAGGTCAACGAGAATGTCTCCGCCTATGCTCTCGATGGACACCGGCACCTGCCGGAGATAGTCCAGGAGCTACAAGATCGGACCGAAAGGCTCTCGCTTTCAGTGACCTTCGTGCCACACCTGATCCCGATGACCCGCGGCATCTTGAGTTCGTGCTACGCCAGGTTGCGCAGCGAGATCGGTGTCGAAGGGATTCGGGAAATCTATCGGGATTTCTACCGTGACGAGCCCTTCGTGCGGGTGGTTGACAGTCCGCCGCAGACCAAGCATACCTGGGGGAGTAACCTCTGCCTGGTTCACCCCACGGTAGACCGGCGGACGGGAAGGCTGGTGGTGATAAGCTGCCTTGATAATCTGGTGAAGGGTGGGGCGGGGCAGGCGTTGCAGAACATGAATTTGATGCTCGGCTTCCCGGAGGGGATGGGGCTGGGGGGCATAACGATCTATCCTTAGAACAACTCCCCAAACACCCTCACCCGGCGCCGGGGATCCTTGCCCGTGCTCTCCGATTTCAGGCCGTATTTCTCTACTAATTGGTGCTGCAAGCGTCGAATGAAGGAATTCTGTGGGCTTAATTCCATCGATCCACGGTCATTTTTGACCGCACTGACAGCTTGCTCAGCCTCCCTCAAAGCCACAGCGACGGAGTCCACCGGCTCGCGGAGGTCATAGATATCGACCAGCCCCTGTTCTATCTGGGAGAGGGTATTGCTCCGCAGCACATAGACCGGGATTCTGCTTGCTTCAGCGATTTCGAGAGCCTGGCGGTTCTTCTGATAGTGATTCTTGGTGATCATCAACAGATCGGCGTCGCTGAGGGTATCGACCAGGGTTACGGGTAGCTGCATCCTTCGAGCTACTCGTTCCAACCGACTGCGATCGATGCCGGAGGGGAAAATCCTCTTCGGAGCAGCGTCATCGGATAGATATCTCCCATAACTGTTTGGTTGTACTAAAGAGACGGACACTGTCCGGTCACTTCGCACCTCCCCGTCTTCGTCGAACCAGCGCTCCTCCACCTCGGTATCGCGACCGCGGAGTATGGCATCCACCACGCTGGCAACATCGGGATGAATGGCGACTCGATCCCAGGTTTGTATCTCGACAATCA
>QLUL01000120.1 GCA_018725425.1 Chloroflexota bacterium | reverse complement strand
CTATGGCGTTCTCAGCGAGAATTATCGAATCCACCCTCTTGTCATCTCTGGACAAAGACCAGGTGTTCAGTCCGATCACCGGAATCCCCCTCCGCAAGGCATGGCCGATCTCCGAAAGAGTGCCAAACTCGCCGTTGATCGCAATTACGGCTTGCACCGACTTTATAATGATGACATTGCGCGCCTCCCCCATTCCGGTGACGATCGGGATATCCACATAGCGATTTGCCGATGCCAGATCGTCCCCCGGCAGGATACCAATGGTTCTGCCCCCGGCTTGCCTGGCTCCTCGGCAGGCAGCTTCCATCACCCCACCCAGCCCCCCGCATATCAGGGTAGCACCGCGCCTGGCCAGCTCACGTCCGGTTTCCTCCGCTAGCTCAGCCATCTTCGGGGAGCATCTTGCGCCGCCGATGACTCCGATAAAGATTGGCAAATGTCTCTCCATTTCCTTAACCTCGTCCGCGGGCGTTTCCCCACGATGATGATGAGACTGCTGAATAAGTCCTTCGGAGTGTCAGCAAACCCAACCTCGGCCACCCCCAGCTTTATAGTGTTTTGCAAAAATCACTGCACTGTGTCATTGCAAGGAAGGCGTGAGCCGCAGCCCTGAGCGCAGCGAAGGGGACAAAGCAATCTCTCCAAAAGGCGAGTCAGATTGCTTGGCTTCCCCCTCATTTCATTCGGAGCTACGGCTCATCGCAGTGACAGCAAAAGTTGGATAATGATTTATGAGGTTATCTATAACCATAAAATGGTATTGAGCCATTAGCTATTTCCTCGGCTTTATCAGTAAAACCTTTAACCTCATTCATTGAACACTATCTTTGCACTTTGTATCGGGCAGTATTCCGCTGAGAGGGGCAAAATTGTATCTGACTGAGGAAAAAGTGCAAACATAGCGATTGAATTACCCGACATGAGGCCGCCACAAATTGAAAAGCCAAATACTGAGGCTGAGCCTCAGCTCATAATATGGGAAGACCAGTCAAGTTTTTTCGAAAAACTTACCTATTACCACCAGATACTTAAGGCGAGTCCCCTCTGGCTGAGGCGGTGTTCACGGCATCACCTAGCTTCGGGCCTACGATTGCGAGGTTATATGCAATGTGGGCTGTCACAGGTGCTATGAGGTTGCCGGTAAATATGAACAACATGCAAAACACTCCCCCTATCAATATATACATCGGCAGCATCTTCCATCCCTGGTGCATATGCTCTAAACCAAACCAAATTGAGCTTGCAAGAGCCGCCAGAGCAATGGGGAAACTTAGTAAATCAAGCAAACTTACGAAGAAAAAGCCTCTCCAAATTATCTCTTCCGCCACCGATGTGATCGATATAACTCCGCCCTGCACCAAGAAACGTCTTGGCTGTTGGACTGGTAATCTCCAAAATTGACACTGTCCTTTAGATAACAATAGAGCCAATAACAATCCAGATATGATCCCTAAAAAAGCAAGCGTTTCGACGGAGAAAATCCTGGTTGATTTCAAGACAGGCAAATTGAAGTAAAGTAAAACTCCCAGGAGCCACGTAGTTAAATGAGGTAAAACTGTCAGAGCCACCTTTTGATATCGTGAACGGTGCTCCCATCCGCGATACATGCCGAAGAAGATAAGCCACCACACAAAAGGCCAGAATGCCACTACCACGAAATATAGCGGCTGTAGTGCCATAAATCAAATATCCCATCGAAACCAGCGGTTAGCAATCAAAGACAAGCCCACCAACCAGCCACCAAGGATCGCCAGGTGCCGCCAGAAGATTTCATCCACTGGAAAACCCATCCAAATTATTGCAACGCACTGTGAAATCGGATGAAATGGCAAATGTCGCATAACTGTGGACAAAATAGAAGGCAGGTCACCAAGATATATTATACCCGTAGTCATGAACCCGAGCATAAACAAAATAGTGGCAGCGCCGCCAACCGCCTCCACACCTTTGATGAAAGCCAGCAACGCAAAACCCAAGGCGAGCATGGTTGCGGTGGATAGGAGGATAACTCCACTAAAAGCAACAGGATTACCCGCTAGGCTCTCACCATAGACTACCCTCCCGAGGAGTAGCACCAAAATGGTGACCAAAAACACAATCAATGTACGATCCAGGGTTTGGGCAGCGATGTACTTCCATGGCTGCAGTGGAGAGGCCCGATAGGTCTTAAGCACCCCCCTACTTCGAGCATTGGTGACACCCATTCCAAAAAAGAAGAGTCCGGTAGCCATTGTCAAGTAAGTTATCGTGGTTGGTATCACAAAACCTCTTACCCCCTCAGGAAACCACCACTCCTTCCCGGCGAACAAGAACCCAATAGGAAATAATATGGCCCAAACTAAAGATAACCGATCACGAAGATATTCCTTCATCTCAAGGATAGCTAGTTGCCCGACTTGATAAAGGTCCCTTCTCATTCGCGCAGATCCCTTCCTCTTAGCATTAGAAAGACATCCTCCAGGGCCGTAGAACCCATTTCAATTCGCAGCCCGTCCGACTTGTCTGCTAGTGTCTGCTCCCGTAATGAGACTGATGAAAAACTTGAAATTCCCCACCCGTCTAATCAAACATCCCATTTAAACCAGCGGGTAGCAATCAAAACGAATCCAACCAACCAACCGCAGATGATAGCCAGATGCCGCCAGATCTCATCCGCCGGAAAACCCATCCAAACCGTTGTAACGGCCTGCGACATCGGATAAAATGGCAAATGTCGCGCAATCGTTGGCAAAATAAAAGGCAGCTCATCAAGAGGTATCATCCCCCCCTTAACTACAAATGAGAGCATAAACAAAAGAAAGGCAGCACCTCCTACCGACTCGACACCTTTGATGAACGTCAGTAACACAAAACCCAAAGCGAGCATGGTTGCGGTGCATAACATGATAATCCCCATAAAAGCAGCGGAATTACCCCCCAGGCTTTGACCATACACTACCCTCCCCAGGAATAACACCAAAATGACGACCAATAACAGAATCAATGTACGATCGAGGATTTGGGCAGCGATGTATTTCCACGGCTGTAATGGAGAGGCCCGATAGGTTTTAAGTACCCCCTTGCTGCGAGCATCGGCGACACCCGTTGCCATAGAAAAGAGCCCGGTAGTTATCATGGTGATGGTTATTACGGTTGGTATCACAAAATTTCTTGCTTCCACAGGGAAGAACCACTCCATCCCCGAGAGCAAAAAGGAAATAGGAAATAGTATGGCCCAAAATAAGGCTAACCGGTCACGAAGATATTCCTTCATTTCAAGGACAGCTAATCGCCACACCTGGTAAAAAGATTTTGTCATTCTCGCAAACTCCTTCCCGTTAGCATTAGAAAAACATCCTCTAAAGTAGTAGAACCTATTTCGGTTCGCAGTCCGTCCGACCGGTCTGCTATTCTCTGTTCCTGTAACACATCACTTACAGATTGGGGATTATCACAGTAAATAATGATAATATTCTGGTTAATTGGGTACACTTTTCGCACCCCCCTAATCTCCTCCCATGGATAATCGGGTATTGAATCACGGCTTTCCACGCGAACATAACCCTTTGTAGCATTCTGGACTATCAACTCTGCCGGAGAGCCTTCAGCTATTATTTGTCCCCTGTCAATAATAGCTACCCCATCACAAAGCAATTCGGCATCGTGTATATCATGAGTGGTAAGAAGCACCGTCCGCCCCTCTACGCGACTTTTCCTGATCTGCTCGATAAGAAAGGCATGCCCCTGGGCATCAAGCCCAGTTGTAGGTTCGTCGAGAATCATTAGAGGAGTGTTACCAATCAGCGTCTTGGCTAAAGAGAGTCGCTTTTTCTGCCCCCCACTTAACTTGGCAAAGTAAGAATTTGTCTTGTCTTTAAGCTCCAATTGTTCCAGAGTCTCGTGTACATCAAGAGGATTTGGATAAAGGCTGGCGAAAAATTTAAGTGCTTCCAGGCATGTGACCTTTGGTTGGACGGCAAACTCCTGAGTCTGAATACCAACGTGTTGCAAGAGCTTGGGACGCTGATGCACCGGATCAAGACCCAGAACCCTTACAAAACCCTTATCTGCCCGTCTAAGCCCCACCAGGATTTCTACCAAGGTTGTTTTGCCAGCCCCGTTAGGACCAAGAAGCCCAAAAACCTCTCCCCTTTTCGCAATGTTTAAGTCGACACCTTTCAAAGCACGTACTGAACCATAAGTCTTATGGACCCCTTTGGCTGTAATGAGTGGATTGT
>QLUL01000012.1 GCA_018725425.1 Chloroflexota bacterium | reverse complement strand
AGCCTTGTTGAGATAGCCACAATGGGGGCAAAGCTTATTCTCGGCTTGATGCTCGGTTACTTCCACTTTAATGGGCGGCAGATCAAACACCTGGCGCCTTTCATAGCCGGTGGCTGGAGTTTCTTCTAAAGAACGGTCACATTTATTACATCTGGATACCAGATGGATGATCGTATGGTCTGGGTTGTCTACCATCTCTAAGGTATGGCCGGGGTGCCCTTTCTGCCCACCAACCGGCTTGCCACTTTTTCCACGCCTATCTTGGGGCTTTAGGAAATCTGTTGAAGGGGGTTTGTTGCTGTTACGACTATTTTTGTTAAGCTGCTCTTCTAAAGCTTTTACCCTCTCCTGGAGTGCAGCAATCTGCTCCAACTGTTCAAAAATGGTTGCACTCAGGGTGTTGATGAGCTTGATCACCGCCTCAGGACCAGCCTCATAAATCGCCAGGATGTCTTCATGGTTCATGGGTGCTAATTGATTCAGAAGGATTTCACCTTCTTCTTGTGGTAATAGCTCTGGCTGGGCTCGATTCATGGTATAATTATCCTAACCCAGACGAGCTGGAACCAAAAAATCAAAAGTTGGAGCAAAAATATTTAGATTCGAGCTACGCACGACCCAAAAAATATCCTGCCATTTTCGCACATAATTTTAGATTTTAGGTACTAACACATATCGTAGGTCCATGTCAAGCAACATGCAAGCAGGCTGAATAGTTACACAGATTGTTAAATTCAGAACTCCTGTTTCGGTAACAATATAATTGTGACGCAATTCGAGGAGTTTCAAAAATCATCTTTTTAGGGTAAGATATAGATAAGCGGTCAGCCGTCAGCTTTCGGTTGTGAGGAAGAAAGTGCTGTCCTGCTTAATACTATTTGAGGGCAGGGAATCCTTTCCCTCCGCCGCAGCCTGTGAAGGAAAGGATTCCTTCACACCTCAGAGGGAATCGAGGCCTTGGCTTTGAATAGAAAGCATATCCTTATACTGGGCGGAGTGCGTAGCGGGAAGAGCCGCTATGCCCTGGATCTGGCTGGCCGTATCAGCGACAAAGTCCTCTTCGTTGCCACCGCTGAAGGCTTCGATGAAGAAATGAGGACACGTATTGCGGAGCACCAGCGCCAGCGCCCGCTCTCCTGGCAAACACTGGAGGCCCCTGCGAATCTGGCAGGGGGAATTGCCGGGCGGATCGGCGACGCCGAGGTGGTGCTCATCGATTGCCTCACTTTGCTGGTCTCGAATCTCATGCTCGGCGAAGAACGAGGGCTATCAGAATCAGGCGAGCTCGACACTAAGGATGCCAAGCATCGAGTCGTGGCAGAAATAGAAGCACTGGCTGAATTCATGCAAGAGACCGGTGCAACCTTCATCATCGTCTCCAACGAGGTCGGACTCGGCCTGGTGTCGGAGAACAGGCTGGGGCGGGTGTACTCAGACCTCCTGGGAAGAGCCAACCAACTCATTGCCCGATATGCCAGTGAAGTCTATTTCATGGTCGCCGGCATTCCAATGAAGGTGAAAGGATAGAGGTATGACCGCCAAAACGCTGATGATCCAGGGTACCGGCTCCTCGGTCGGCAAGAGCATCATCGTTGCCGCCCTGTGTCGCATCATGCATCAGGATGGTTTCAACGTAGTACCCTTCAAGTCGCAAAACATGGCGCTGAATTCCTTTGTGACGAGAGACGGCCTCGAGATGGGACGGGCCCAGGTGGTGCAGGCCGAAGCTGCCGGGATCGAGCCTGCCGTTGATATGAATCCAGTGCTGCTCAAGCCCGAGGCCGATGCTAAGTCGCAGGTCGTGGTCATGGGAAAGCCCAGGATGACAGTAAGCGCCCGTGACTACTACAAGCACACCCCCGACCTATTTTCAATAATCGAACAATCTCTAGCCCGGCTGCGTTCCCGGTACGACATCGTAATAATCGAAGGTGCCGGGAGCCCGGCGGAGATAAACCTCCGCCGCTTCGAGATGGTGAATATGAGCATCGCCAGGCTGGCTCAATCGCCGGTTCTCCTCGTGGGAGATATTGACAAAGGTGGGGTTTTCGCCTCGCTGATAGGAACCGTCGTGTTGCTGGAGGAGGAGGCGGAGAGGATTAAAGGGTTTATCATCAATAAATTTCGTGGCGATATCTCCATTCTCCAACCGGGACTCGATTACCTGGAGGAGCACACCGGGATTCCGGTTCTCGGTGTGGTGCCCTACTATCACAACATCATGATCAATGAAGAGGACTCCATATATCAGGGAGAGGCGGGTGAATGGAACCGGGAATGTGGGATTGATATCGCGGTGGTCTATCTCCGGCGCATCTCTAACTCCACCGATTTCGAGCCTTTGCAGCAGGAAGCAGGGGTCCGATTGCGCTATATAAGTGCTCCCTGGCAGCTCGGTAATCCCGACCTGATAATCATCCCCGGCTCCAAGAGTACCATTGCCGATCTTGCCCATCTAAAAGAGACCCGGCTGGCCGAGGTAATCCTGAACAAAGCCCGGGCAGGAACGCCCGTTATCGGCATCTGCGGGGGCTTTCAGATGCTTGGCAAGAGGATAGAGGACCCGCACCGGGTCGAGTCGGAGAGGACGGCTATCGAGGGATTAGGCTTACTTGATATCGTCACCACATTTGAAAGCGAGAAAACGACTCATCAGGTCAGGGCAAGGATTGCCGCCAGCGAGGGCTTGTTCCGGGGACTCACCGGGGAGCATCTGACGGGATATGAGATCCACATGGGTCAGACTCTTGGTGGGGATGCTCCCCCGGCCTTTGAGATCACACAAAGGTTAGGAGAGGACGGAAATCATCCCGATGGGGCGGTGGGACACGATGGCATGGTCTTCGGCACCTACCTCCACGGGCTCTTCGACAATGAACGCTTTCGACGTGGTCTGCTGCACAACATAAAGCCTGACTGCCCACTCGAAACGCAAAGTGAGCTGCCATCAAGAGAGGAGCAATACGACAAGCTTGCCATGATAGTGCGGGAGAGCCTTGATATAGGGCGTATCTACAAGATAACCCTCACTTCGTTCGGGTAAATTCAAATTGTAAATTGCAAATTGCAAAAGTCAAATTTTCCCCACCCCGATAAATATTACCTTGTCCCCGCGAAGGCGGGGAACGGGGCAAGTCAGTTTTATGAAGTTTTCCTGGCATTTTGCATTTTCAATTTGCACTCTGCACTTTGAAATTCGTATGCCACAAGCTACTAATCGCTTGCTAGACCAACTGCTTGCCTCCTTTCTGAAACCCATTCTAACAGACAGAATCGGCAAAAATCAAGCATCCCTTTGGTTCTTCAATCCGTGAGTCAGAATTCAAAAGAGCCGCTTGGTGGATGATGACCCAGATGAATCTACTTAATTTCACTTCGGACGTTTCATTCACGGATTCAGGTGGTCAACCAATTATGTGGCCTCACAAGCCGGAGGCAACAAAATGATGTTTTGTCGCAATTGCGCTATTGACTGATCGCCATCTACGTGTTAATCTCTAGTCAAAATTCACGCTCAAGGAGGACGAGATGCAGGCCTATTGTGTCAAGTGCAGGGAAAAGGCCTTAATCCGTGAATAGAAGCCCTGAAGAGAAAGCTAAACACATTCGCTTAGACCACCATCACCCACAAGGTGAGCCTTTTGAGTCTGGACTCACGGATTGAGGGGGATTAACAGGGATTGACAAAGCTGAAAAAAATGGTATAAATGTAATAGGAAGTTCATCCCCAGTGGACTGCTTGTTCACTGGCCCCCTCCGGATTGCGATCCGGAGGGTTTTTTATTAGTCGAGTGAGTTATGAACAGGACTATTTTCCTTGTTGACGGTTTCAATCTCTATCACTCCTTAGTTGAAGCTCATCATGATGGCAGAGCTGCTACTGCCAAGTGGCTTGATCTAAGGAAGTTATGTTGCTCATATTTACCGCTCGCAGGTCGGATCGGAGGCAAGAGAGCAGATATGGAGCATATCTACTATTTCTCTGCGCCTCCCACACACCGCTCACAAGACAAGATTGACCGACATGCACTCTACATGAGGTGTTTGCGGGCGTCTGGAGTTGACGTTCAACTTGGACGCTTCAAGAAGAAGAGCGTCCATTGCAACAAGTGCAATCGAGATTTCTTCACTCATGAAGAAAAGGAAACCGATGTTGCCATCGCCACGAAACTATTCGAGATCTGTCATCTCGAGCAATGCGACACGGCAATTTTGATGACAGGTGACACTGACCTTGCGCCGGCTGTTGTCACTTGTAAGCGCATATTTCCAAACAAACCTATCTTCTTCGCGTTTCCGTACAAACGCACCAATGCCGAGCTCGCGAAGATTGCACCGGAGTCATTCTCCATCAAGTTGCGGTCATGTCTAAAATGCCAATTTCCTGATCCTCTTGTTTTGGCTGATGGAACCGAGATAAAGAAACCAGATCTTTGGTAGTTGATTGGCACCGAACAAAACGCTGTTTTGTCGCAATTGCGCTAAGTCTATTGACTGAGGGCTCTTCGGTGCGGATGGAGTAGTGTTTGAGCCGGATGGCCTCTCGGATACTTCGACAAGCTCAGTACAGGCCTGGTCGAGGAGTTTCTTGGGCCGTCGTTGCATTATTCCCGCTCCTTTCTGAGAAGTTGTCGGGGACTTGCCCCGTGTAATAGGATTACATGGGGCTGGGACTTGATGTATACTAGACTTTATCGGAAATAAGATTCCGTGTATAATCTACTTCTGACAACACTTATTACTGAGGAGTAGAAACCATGTTCACTTACAATAAGGTCAAGAACAGCCACAGCTTTTGCGAGCTATGACCAGTTTGGATCGGGCAGAGTTCGAGGAATTGTTGAAACACTTCCAGACTGCCTGGGAAGCCTGCGTCAAAGAGACTGCCTCCTCTAATCAGAACCGTCAGCGTCAACCAGGCGGTGGACGTAAACCTGCCTTGCGTACAACAGCCGATAAGTTACTGTTCATCTTGCACTATCTCAAAACCTACCCCCTTCAGGAGATACTTGCTTTTGAATTTGGCATGACTCAAGGGCAAGCCTGCTATTGGATTCAAACCTTGAGTGAGGTGCTAAAACGGGCGTTGACCTTTATGGGTCACTTACCCGAACGCAATCCAGCCCAGCTTGCGGCAAGTCTCGCCGAGAGTGGTGAAACCAAGTTTGGGATCGACGGCACGGAACGAAAGAGACAACGACCGAAAGACAACGAGGAGCAAAAGCAGTACTACAGCGGCAAGAAGAAGACCCATACGGTGAAAAACAACGTCGTTGTCAGCCTCGGCAGCCGGCAAGTGAAATACCTCAGCGGCACCTGCGAAGGCAAGAAACACGACAAGAAGATCTGCGATGAAGAACAACCGACTTTTCCTGAAGAGAGTACCCTGTACAAAGACACCGGCTTTCAAGGATATGAACCTCCAGGGCTCAACATCCAGCAGCCTGAGAAGAAGCCTCGTGGTCGAGAACTGTCTGAAGAGGATAAACAGCGCAACGCGCTTATCTCCAAAGTACGTGTCATAGTTGAGCATGTGATTTCGGGTATTAAACGGTGTCGTATTGTCAAAGACATATTTCGTAACACCAAAGATAAGTTTGTTGACCTGGTCATGGAAATCGCGTGCGGCTTGCACAACTTCAGAACTGCATATCGCTCAAAGTCGACACCGGCAGCCGCCTATTTCCAATAATGTCTACTATATAACAATAGCAGGGTCTGGGGAGGTTTCCACGAGGTGCTTCTCCAGTTGCATTGTACGGAATCTTTCCGTATAATACAATCCCACAAGGAGATTAGATGGAAAGTCTCGGCCTAGTAATTGTCATGTGTTCTTCCTCACAACTCCGCTGCATTGATGGCCCTGAAAATCTGAGGTAATCCTTTGTCAGAAATAAACTTTCAGAAATCCTATCCTTTGGACCAAGAGTATGAAAGTATCAAGGAGCGCGCTACCAAGCTCATAGGCGCTTACCTTGATGAAGATCCTCTGATCTCATTCGACCATGTAAAAAAGGAGGTCAAGTTCACCTCCGAGAGACTTATCCCTCTGATACCAAGTGGGAGGCCGCGAGTCATGCTACTGTTCTCTAATCCTCACCCCTACTCCATTAAACAAGGCATGTTTCTATCGCCAAGCAGGAAAAACCGCGAGAATCTTTTTTGGCCCATCATGGGAAATGCAGGTTGGTTTTCAATTCCAGAAGGAAAACGTAATCCAGAATGCCTTCGCAACATGTTCCTTAGGGTCACATACTCAGGAGCATTTGAATTATGTTTCTATTGTTACTATGCCTTTCCAACACGTTCGCCTGATGACATCCGTAGAATTTTTAAGAAAAGGGTGTTGAGCCAAATCATTGAACCCGACGCACGGGATGAATTCAGAAGTGAGTTGAATAAAATGGATGTCAAGGCTGTAGTCACATTTAACAAAGACATATTCAATCTTGTTTCCGAGGATAAAATTGAAAGATGCCTCGATCGGCTAAACAGGGGTGAGTTGGTTCAATCTCATATCAGCGATCTTGAAAAACAGATCCCCCTTTTCCTAACCTACCCAACGGGGTGGCGCTATCACAAGGAATACAGGAGACTTCGTAAAGCTAGCCTTGAGAGAATCAAAGCTGCTATACTTCAAGCTGTATAGATTTCGAGCTCGATGGAAACACATAACAACTCATTGCACCCGACTGCACTAGCTGGCTCGATTTTTCTAGGTTCAACGGCCAAATTGCATTTTGCCAGAATTGGGCGTATTCTGTTAGCGCCGTGCAGCGGGTGAACTCGGGCGTCATGTAGCAGAAAACTTTGTTTGACATTACGAGGAGTCGTAGTATGGCCTCTTATTATTCGGATATCTTTGAAGTCTTACAGCAGCTTGAAAGGGAGAGAGAAAATCGGAAACATTTCTTAAAAAGAATACCTGAAGTCCGTGCCCAATTATATCAAAATCATTTATTTCCTGAGAAAGAAACGTTCATGCCCCAGGAATGGATAGATGGTTCCATAATTTTAGTTCCAGGTAATCAGACACTATTTATTTATCGAGGACAGGTACAAGATTTCCCAAGCTGTGTTCCGAAAATTTATCGAGGTGAACTAACTATTTATGATTTGTTTGAGGCGCGTCTAAAACAGAGAGAATTTGAGAGGGTTATTCAAACTCATCCGGCTGTTCAAGATATTATAAAGTATGGTATTCATATTAGTTTCACTGGATTAGCACAACATTATGGATTTAGAACTGAATTTTTAGACGTAACTTCGGATCCTATGGTCGCTGCATTCTTTGCTGTTTGTCACCATTCAAAAGCAGCAGAGAAATATTTACCTATTGTAGAACAGGATGAGCTTGGTGTTTTTATGAAGACTCCATCGATAGTATATAATATCACTAATCCGACAAATGTTCCCAAATTACAACCAATTGGTTTGCAACCTTTTCCAAGGCCTGGCAACCAGAAAGCATATACAGTGCAATTAGAGAGTCGTGAAGATTACTCAGCCCATAAGATGCTTTTTCATCAGACAAAAAAGAGCTCAGAATACATCTATGACATGTTTGAAGGTGGGGGGAAATTGTTCCCTGCCGATCCCATAAAAGATAAAGCGAAAGAAATATTAGGAGGGAAAATATTTTCAAGGGAAGTATCTGTTGACATTTGTTCACGTTATAAGTTTCCTTTGAAACCTGAATTCTATGTTGATGAGTTGAACTTTGAGATTGTATCCTCATCTCCATATGAGTTTACTTCAGAAGAATTAACCCAATTTCAGGAAGAGTGGGAGAATGGAGGAAAAGCGACTTTTAAGAAACAAATTGGACCGACTTATTTAGCATATACCTGAATCCGTGAAGTTACACCCGCTTACTTCATCTAGGGGGTGAATCTATGTGTATCTATGTTCACGTATCCATGGAATAGACAGACTTTCTAGCCTAGCTTTCAGTCTACCAATGTGACGTTAGCCTTTTCCCCGAAGTAAACAAAATGACGGTTTGTTCACCAGGAAAGAATTCAGCATTTTGCTGGCCCTTGCATTCTGTCGCCTGGTCATTTATACTTTGTTAAAAGAATGGATGGACTGGCTTGATGGATTCAACGCAAAATACGGCGGAGTGGATTCGAGCGTTACGAAAACGGCTGGGGCTGACTCAGGGCCAGCTATCGGAGCGGCTCGGAGTTACCTATGTTACAGTCAGCAGATGGGAGAATAGCCAGGCGCGACCCAGTCGCTTGTCCTTAAAAGCTCTCACTGCTCTTGCTGAAACTCCTTCTAAGTCCGCTCTCACCCAGGCGGGCCCATCGGCTATCCACGAGCGAGGGACAACTTACATAGCCACCTCAACGGTTCCCGCGCTGGACTTCCGCGCCGAAAGCGAAGCGGTGCGGCTTTTTGTGGAAGGTGAGCGCTTGCGCTACGGCCATCTTTTCAGTTCTACCTTTAGCGTTGAGATCGCGTTAATCGACCCGGTGCCACACCAGATCGTTGCTGTCTACCAACACATGCTGTCACAGCCGAGGCTGCGCTTTCTTCTGGCTGATGATGCCGGTGCTGGCAAGACGATCATGACCGGGCTTTATGTTCGGGAGATGCTGAATCGGCGCCTTATTACGCGGGTCCTCATTGTGCCCCCGGCTGGGCTGGTTGGCAACTGGAAACGAGAGATGCGAACTCTATTCTCTCTCCACTTCCGGGAGGTCTCTGGCCAGGATTGCCGCTTAGATAATCCCTTCGCCGATCACGGAAGCGACCTGGTTATTGTGAGCCTGGATACACTGGCCGGGGATAAAGCATTTGAGCGCCTGGCAAACCCTGAGACATCGCCCTATGACCTTGTGGTCTTTGACGAAGCTCACAAGTTGTCCGCCACCCGTAATGCTGACCTGACTTACGACACCACTGATCGCTACAAATTGGCCGAGCTACTTGCTGGGGCCGAACCCCTCCAGGAGACTCGTCCACCCCGTCGGCTGCCCTGGCAGGCCCATCATCTGCTGTTACTCACCGCTACTCCACATATGGGCAAGGAGTTCCCCTATTACGCTCTGTGGCGCCTGCTGGTGCCCAACCTCCTTAGCACACTGGAAGCCTTCTACAAGTTTCCACCAGAGTCTAGAGCCAACCATTTCCTGCGTCGAACAAAGGAGGAGATGGTGCGGTACGATGGGCAGCGTATTTTCCCTACTCGTGAGAGTAACACCGTTAGCTACGACTTCACAGAATCGGAAGGAAAACTCTACGAGGAGATGACCTCGTACATACGCACCTATTACAATCGGGCACGGATGCTCAACCGCTCAGCGGCCAGACTCGCAATGAGCGTATTGCAACGCCGTGCTGCCAGTTCCAGTTGGGCATTGCTCCGCTCCCTTGAACGTCGACTTGTCCGATTAGAGGAGTACATCACAGCCATTATAGCCAACAAGCTGAGTGAAAGGGAAATGCAGGTTCAGCAGGAGCGGCTCAAGGTCTTTGACATTGAGGATCAGATGACCGGTGAAGAGGAGACGGCACAGGAGGGCCGGGAGCAGCGGGATGTTGCCGAAGATGAAGCGATGGCTGCTACTACCGCCACCAACCTGGCCGAACTCCAGGTGGAGAAACTTCAAGTCTTATCTCTGGTCGAACTAGCCCGACGAGTATTCGAAGCCGGAGAAGAGTCCAAGTTCGAGAAGCTGCGTCAGATCATTCAGGATGAACGATTCAAAGGAGAGAAGCTCCTCATCTTCACCGAACACCGGGACACCATGGACTTCCTGGTAAGGCGTCTTGAAGCTCTGGGCTATACCGGGGAAGTGGCGCACATCCACGGGGGAATGCCGTACCCGGAGCGAGAAGCCCAGGTTGAAGAATTCCGCACCAGGTGTCGCTTCATGGTGGCGACAGATGCTGCCGGCGAGGGCATCAACCTGCAGTTCTGCTGGACCACGGTCAACTACGACATCCCCTGGAATCCCGCCCGCATTGAGCAGCGGTTTGGGCGCATCCACCGATACAAGCAGACCCATGATCCCGTGGTGCTGGCAAACATCGTTGCGAATCAGACGCGTGAGGGGCGGGTGCTCAAGACACTGCTGGAAAAGCTGGAGCGTATCCGCAAGGAACTGGGGTCAGACAAGGTATTCGATGTTATCGGACGACAGTTCCAGGGCGTATCCCTGAGCGAGATCATCATGCGAGCGGTAGTGGAAGATCGGGCTGACGAGGAATCCAGAGCCATCGAGGACCTGCTCACAGTCCAGCAGGTAACGGCGATCGAAGAACACGACGCTAAACTGCGTCTTGGTGGGGATGTGGAACTCTCTGCCCTGCTATCTCAGCGGGAGCGCGGCCAGTTCAACCGCCTCCTCCCCGGGTATGTCCACCGCTTTCTGGAAAAGACAGCGCCGCGACTGGGTATCGGTATCGCTGGAGACTTGGCCAATCGGTTCTACTTCGAGCGGCTGCCGTTGCCCCTGGCACTAGCTTTGGAGGAGGCTACCGAGGGACATCGAATGCCGCTAACAATCTACAAGCCGGAAGACGACGAAGACGTTCTATTCTTGCGTCCGGGCGAGTCTTTCTTCGACTGCTACAGCGCCTACTTCTGTGAGCGTGTTTCCCAGGACGCTCTCCGCGGGGCGACTTTTGTGGACCCGTATGCCACAGAACCATACCTCTACCGTCTGGCCATGGTATCGACAGTCCGCCGGTCTGACCCCCAGTTTCCTGAAGCTTTTGGGTCTGATCAAGTACTGGAGGCGCGGCTGGTAGCACTTACCCAGGCGCTAGACGGTGAACCAGGGGAGTGTCCCGTAGAACTGTTGATGATCCTCCGACCTGCCACCCACGTTACGCCCCTTGCTTTGCCATCTCACAACCAGGTTGATCAGGCCCTCATTCGCGCCAGAACCTATCTGCAGGATGGTGTAGCCCAACCTATGGCAAGGCAGCAAGCAGAGCAACTGGCCGCCTTAGTGAAGGGCAGCGAGACGTTTGTCCAGGCCGGGTTTGACTACCAGGAAGCTGAGCTTCTGCAGTCTCGTGCCAGGCTCAGGGGAAGGGCGCAGGCTGGTGATGCTGCTGCCAGGGCTGGGTTGGAGACTGTGAAGAAAAAACAGCACGCTATCGCTGCACAGCGTACGAGAACACTGGCTGTTCTGCATCGGGAGCCAGAACTGGTAGACGTTGGAGAAATTACCTTCCTGGCCCATGCCTTAGTGTTGCCCTCCACCGACCCGGCGGATCGTCAGCGGCATGACAAGGAGGTTGAGCGCATCGCTATGCAGGTGTCACGAACCTATGAGGAGTCCTTTGGAGCCAGGGTAGATGACGTGTCAACACCGGAGCTCGCCTGGCAGGCTGGCCTTGACAGACATCCAGGCTTCGACCTGTTGTCCCACCGCCCTGGTGATGAAAAGCGGTGCATCGAGGTGAAGGGCCGCAGAGGAGTAGGAGACATCGAGCTGACAGACAACGAGTGGCCCAAGGCAGCGAATCTGCGTCAAGAGTATTGGCTCTATGTGGTTTACGATTGTGCCACCACCCAGCCCCGACTCCTTCGAGTGCAAGACCCTTTCCAGAAGCTCCTGGTGCGGGCTAGGGGCGGGGTGATTATTGACGAAAGCAGCGTATTTGAGGCTGCAGAATGAAGAAATGAGAATGCAAGGACAGGAGGTAAAGCAATGAAGATTATCGATTTCCGAGTTCAAATGTACAAGTGCTTCCAAGATTCCGGATGGGTCAAAGTGTCCCCCCTTACGACTCTCGTTGGCAAGAACGAGTCTGGTAAGACCGCGCTCCTAAAAGCCCTGCACAAATTCAAGCCCTTCAGGGACGAATCGTATTCCATGGACAGGGAGTGGCCCAGAGCTCACAGGAGGGCGCGAGACCAAAACCAAGTTGTCTGTTGGGTCAGGTTTGAGTTGGAGGACAGCGAAAAGGAGGGACTTTCCCAACTCGTTGGGCGAGACGTCAGTCCAACGCATGTGGACATCGGTCGTACCTATGGGGGTACTTTTGTTATTGAGTCCTTGCATGAACTCGTTCCCGACAAGTGGCCTAGGAAATTGATTGAAGAATCTTTCGGCTCGTTACCAGGGCCTCAAGAGCCTGTTGGAGACACCTTTCGACAGAAAGCCACTGAGCTTCTACGAGAGGCGCGCGAGCTGGCGTTTGGAGGGCGCGCGCCTGAACTTCCTTCGCTCACGTCTGGGCACATTGCGGCTCTGCGGGAGGTTTTCACGCCTGGTGACCCTTCTCCTCAGCATGAGAATGAAGAACAGTACGTGCAGCAATACCTATCACGTCTCAACGCAATAGCGTCCCGCTTGGCGTCGCTTGGCTCACTGCAGCAAAACGTTCAGGACTACCTGATCAATCACATACCAACCTTCATTTACATGTCTGACTACCGTGCATTTACCGGCTCTGCCCAGCTAGACCTAGTCAAGGAACGGATGAATCGCAACCAACTTACTGAGGAAGACAAGACTCTTCTTATGATTATGGAGCTGGCTGGGCTAAATCTAGACGAGGGAGTCCAGAAAGGAAACTTGCCGGACCGCGAACAACGACAGTACGACCTGGATGACGCATCGGCTACGCTTACCAGAACGATTTCTGATCGTTGGAAGCAGCGTAAATATGAGGTTCAATTCCGTGCAGATGGGCAATTGTTCTACACCTTTGTTAAGGATGAGCGAGATCCTTCGCTGATCCGCCTGGAAGAGCGTTCCAAGGGGTTTCAGTGGTTCTTCTCCTTTGACTTGATGTTCATGTACGAAAGTCAAGGGACGTTCAAGGGCTGTGTGATCCTTTTGGATGAACCTGGCCTACATTTGCACCCAGATGCCCAACGCGATCTGTTGACACGCATGGAGCAATACGCACGCGACAACACACTCATCTACACAACTCATCTCCCCTTCATGATTGACCTGGCTGCGCCAGAGCGAATTCGTATCCTGAGCGAATCCGAGAATGGCAGTGTTGTCTCCGACGATTTCATGCAGGCCCAACCGGAAGCAAAATTTGTGCTTCAAGCAGCCTTGGGCATGAGTGGTAGTACCAGCTACCTCCTGTCCAGAAGGAACTTGGTTGTGGAGGGAGTAGATGATTACTGGATCATCACAGAACTCTCAAACCTGCTCAAACGAGCCGGTGGGTCAGGGCTTCCCGAGGACGTGTTCATAACCCCGACAGGTGGGGCTTCAGAGGCTGCATATATCGCCACCTTTATGATTGGACAACAACTTGATGTAGTCGTTTTGCTTGACTCCGACAAGGCCGGCAGAGAGGCACGAGACGCGCTGGTCAAGAAATGGCTCACCCGTTACCACGCCCAGCCGACACAGGTTCTGAGTCTGGGAGAAGTGGTCGGTGTTCCAGACAAGGAGTTCTCGATTGAGGACCTTTTCCCCGAAGAGTTCTACCTCGAGCGCGTCAAGAACGTCTATAAGAGAGAGCTAGCGGCCAACGCTAAGAAGATATCCGTCAAAGGATCCGATCAACTCTGCAAACGTGTTAAACGTGCGATGGAGGAGCTTGGAATCAAGTTTAACAAGGGGTCTGTAGCAAGGGTAATTCGCGCGGAGCTCAGCCAGATGAAAGATGCGTCAGAGCTACCTGAGCAGACACGAAGAAAGGCAATGGGACTCATGGCAGCAATCACAGCAGCGCTGCCGGAGGCGTCGTCATGATGCAAGAACGCCGAGATGACCCCCCTCGTCTGATAGAAGTCGCCTTTCCCCTGAAGCAAGCATCGCTTGACTCGGTGCATGAGAAGAACGTGCGGCACGGGCACATTTCCACGCTCCATATTTGGCCGGCACGGCGGCCGCTGGCTGCCTGTCGTGCTGCCCTCATCGCCACCCTGCTCCCCGACCCTGGCAACGACGCCGAGCGCCGGCAGCTGCTAGAGAAGCTAGGTGGCGTAGTCAAGGCGAAAGATACATTCAAGAACGTAGACGGCCGGAAGGTTCCTGTTCTCCAGGAGCACACCGACGGTGGCATCCTTCACTGGGGGCGGGAGGATAGCGCCGACCTGGAGTTCTTCCGCCTGGAGATCAAGAAGGCATTTGGAGGAAGGGCACCCCGGGTCCTCGACCCCTTCGCTGGGGGCGGGGCCATCCCCCTGGAGGCGATGCGCCTGGGCTGCGAGGTTACCGCTATAGACATTAACCCGGTGGCCTGGTTCATCCTCAAGTGTACGTTAGAGTACCCCCAGCGCCTGGCAGGACAGACCAGGCCATTGCCTTCCTTTGCGGTGGAGTCGCCAGAATTCATGAAGCGGTTTCTCAAGAGCGCTGGTAAGGGGA